>JAZFSL010000026.1:0-5896 GCA_036446135.1 Rhodospirillales bacterium
TTGTTGGTTTGTTGCCGGAAGACGACGAGCAACTGAAACGGGACCTCGAACACCTGAACGGGGTGCGCAAAAAACGCACCGAAGCGGCGGCTGAATATTTCAGCAAGATTGCCCCGCAATGGGACCAGGTGCGATCCTTGCATATAGAAGACTCGAAAGTCGAAGCGGCGTTGGTTGGTCTGCTTGACGATGATGTGGAATCTCTTCTCGATATCGGTACCGGAACGGGGCAGATGCTTAAACTTTTCGGGCCCCTGGTCTCGCGCGCCGAGGGCGTCGATATGTCGCGCGAAATGCTGGCCGTGGCGCGGGTCAATTTGGAACAAGCCGGGCTGAAGAACTGCTCGGTGCGCGAATCCGATATGTATCTGTTGCCGTATCAGAACGACTCCTTTCAGGTCGCTGTCATCCATCAGGTTCTGCACTTCTCCGACGACCCGGGCCGGGCCATCGCCGAGGTTGAACGCGTCCTCAAGCCGGGTGGCAGTTTGCTGGTTTGCGACTTCGCGCCCCATGATCTGATAGAGTTGCAAGACGAGCATGCACACCGACGGCTCGGGTTTTCTGATAAAGAAGTCACCGATTGGTTCACCGATGTCGGTTTGGCCTCAGAAGAAATCATCCACTTGCCGGGGGACCCCGTGACCGTCACCATCTGGCAAGGGCGAAAAACAAAATAGGGGCTGCAAGTCTTAGGGCAAGGCTTTCTCAACCATCCCTTTAAGCGGAATATCCGGCCTGGCGCCGACGTGGCCGATCACCTGGCCTGCGACGATGCCACCGATGTGAGCGCATCTTGCCAGATCATGCCCTTGCGTCAGGCCATACAAGAACCCGCCCGCAAAGGCGTCACCGGCGCCGGTGGTATCAACGAGGGAAGCCGGTTCCGCATCGATGACATGAACCTCGTCACCGGAAACAACGACCGACCCTTTTTCACCCCGGGTCAGCGCCGCAATCTGGCAGTGACCGCGAACCTTTTGCAGGGCATCGTCGAATTCTTCAACCTGATAGAGCGACAATATTTCTTCTTCGTTGGCGAACAGAATATCGATGTGATCGTTCACCAGATCGAGAAATTCATCACGGTGGCGATCAACACAGAACGGGTCAGACAGACTTAAGGAAACCTGCCGTCCGCCGTCATGCGCGAGCCTGGCCGCTTTGACAAAGGCTTCCTTGGCCTCGGCGGGGTCCCATAAATACCCTTCTAAGTAGGTGATCTTGGCCGCCCGGATAACCTCTTCATCGACATCATCCGGGCCTAAATCGACGCACGCGCCCAGATACGTCTGCATCGTGCGTTGCGCGTCGGGCGTAACAAAAATCAGGCACCGCGCCGTCGATACGCCGTCATTGGCGAACGCCGTCTCGAAGGATATGCCCAGGGTCTGGATATCGTGGCGGAAGGCTTCGCCCAACTGGTCGTCGCGAACCTTGCCGATAAAAGCCCCTTGGCCTCCCAACGACGCAAGACACGCGATGGTGTTGGCCGCCGAACCACCGGAACATTCGATGGCCGGGCCCATGTCGCCATAAAGCTTGTCCGCCGTGTCGGCATCAATCAGGGTCATCGTGCCCTTATTCAGTTCATGGGAAGCCAGAAAATCATCTTCCGCATGGGCCAAAACATCAACGATTGCGTTGCCAATCCCGACAACATCAAAACGGGCTTCCGTCATCTAAGCATTCCTTCAATTAATAACGATAATGATCGGGCTTGAAGGGGCCTTCGGTGCTGAGCCCAAGATAGTCCGCTTGTTTTTTGGAAAGCATCGTCAGCTTGGCGCCCAGTTGGCCCAGGTGCAGGGTCGCGACTTTTTCATCCAGGTTCTTGGGCAACACATAAACTTCGTTTTTATAGTTTTTCGAATTTTCCCAAAGCTCGATCTGCGCCAGCACCTGGTTGGTGAACGACGCGCTCATAACAAAGCTGGGATGCCCGGTGGCGCAGCCCAGGTTGACCAGCCGCCCTTCGGCCAACAGGATCAACCGCTTGCCGTCGGGAAATTCGATCTCATCGACCTGTGGTTTGACGTTGTGCCATTTCAGGTTACGCAACGCCTCGACCTGAATTTCGGAATCAAAATGACCGATATTACAAACAATCGCCCGGTCTTTCATTTCCCGCATGTGGTCAATGGTGATGACATCGACGTTACCGGTGGTGGTGACGAAAATATCGCCCTTGGACGCGACATCATCCATGGTGACGACTTCAAATCCTTCCATGCTTGCTTGCAAGGCACAGATCGGATCGATTTCGGTAACCATGACCCGGGCGCCCAGGCCACGCAGGCTTTCCGCAGACCCCTTGCCGACATCGCCATACCCGCAAACCACGGCGGATTTGCCGGCGACCATGACATCGGTGGCGCGCTTGATACCATCAACCAGGCTTTCGCGGCAGCCATACAGGTTGTCGAATTTTGACTTGGTGACTGAGTCGTTGACGTTAATGGCCGGAACCTTCAATTCGCCCTTTTTGGCCATTTCGTAAAGCCGGTGCACGCCGGTGGTGGTTTCTTCCGACAGACCAAGAATATCATTCAGGTGGTCGGGGTATTTTTCGTGCATCAGGCCGGTCAAATCACCGCCGTCATCCAAAATCAGGTTGGGCTTCCAGCCGTCCGGCCCTTCGATGGTTTGCTCGATACACCACCAGAATTCTTCTTCCGTCTCACCCTTCCAGGCAAAGGTCGGAATGCCCGCTTCCGCCATGGCGGCGGCGGCCTGGTCCTGAGTGGAAAAGATATTGCACGAACTCCACCGCACCGTGGCGCCCAGGTCTACCAGTGTTTCCATCAACACCGCCGTCTGAATGGTCATGTGCAAACAGCCGACAATGCGCGCATCTTTCAAAGGAGCTTTGCCCTTGAATTCTTCTCTGAGCGCCATCAGGCCCGGCATTTCCGTTTCGGCGATGGCGATTTCCTTGCGTCCCCAATCGGCGAGGCTGATATCGGCGACTTTATAATCCGTTGCGTCCGTCATAACGTGCTCCTTTAAGGCAAGGTTTCTTGCCCGGGTCCTCACAAAATGTTTTTAAAATGCCGACTTCAGGTCATTGACCAGGTCGGTTTTTTCCCAAGAAAATCCGCCGTCCTCTTCAGGTGCCCGGCCAAAATGGCCGTAGGCGGCGGTGCGGGCATAGATCGGTTTGTTCAATTCCAGGTGTTCGCGAATGCCGCGCGGCGACAGGTCCACCATCTCCTGCAACACCGCAGAAAGCTTTTCCTCTTCGACCTTTCCGGTGTCTTGGGTGTCAATGTAAACGGAAAGAGGCTTGGAAACCCCGATGGCATAGGCAAGCTGGATAACGCATTTATCGGCCAACCCGGCGGCAACCACGTTCTTGGCCAAATAGCGCGCCCCGTAGGCGGCTGAGCGATCAACCTTGGACGGGTCCTTACCGGAAAATGCCCCGCCGCCGTGCGGCGCAGCACCGCCATAGGTATCGACGATAATCTTGCGCCCCGTCAGCCCGACGTCGCCATCCGGCCCGCCGATCACGAACCGGCCTGTAGGGTTCACATAAAATTCGTCTTCGTCGCACATCCAGCCTTTGGGCAAAACGTTCTCAACGTGCGGGCGAACGATTTCACGCACGTCTTCCTGGGAAAGGCCATCGGCGTGTTGCGTTGACACCACCACCGACGTTGCCTTCACCGGCTTGCAGTTTGAATACAGCAGCGTCACCTGGCTTTTTGAATCAGGCTCCAACCCCGGCACCGCGCCGGAATGGCGGGCTTCGGCCAGCGAGTGCAGGATGGCGTGGGAATAATGGATCGGGGCGGGCATTAATTCATCGGTTTCCGTGCAGGCATACCCGAACATAATGCCCTGATCACCGGCGCCTTCATCCTTGTTGCCGGCGGCATCGACGCCCTGGGCGATATCAGCCGATTGCGCATGAAGATAGACATCGACGTTATTTTTTTCCCAGTGAAAACCGTCCTGTTCGTAGCCGATTTCCTTGACGCACTTGCGGGCGATGTCTTCGATCACGTCTTTGTCGACGTCGCCGTCCTTGACCACCGGCTCGACGCATCGGCCTTCGCCGCCGACGATGACCCGGTTGGTGGTGCAGAAGGTTTCGCAGCCGAGGCGCGAATTAATCGGATCTGCGGTCATAAAATGATCCAGGACGGCATCCGAAATACGGTCGCTGACCTTGTCAGGGTGTCCTTCGGACACAGATTCACTGGTAAATAGATAATCAGATTTAACCACGGTATTTCCTTTTTTAATGGGCTTCATTCAGGGGTATTTCGAGACGCCGGATGTGTCCTTAAACGATGCTGTGCCCAATCATATAAGGATATTAGTAATTGTCAATGTCGTATTAATAATCTATCTTATGGTGGCTACTTTGGCTGTCTGAATACTATTATTCCACCTATGATCGGGGGCCTCGATTTACCAGGCGCTACGGCGTTTCTCTGAGGGAAAGCGAATATAATGGCAAAGGCCGCGACCCAAGGCGCAACTGAGCGCCCCGCAGACAAGCCGTTTGTATATCTGGAGCAGCATAATCATTATTCCGATGAAATGCTTCGCGCCATCCTGGCCCAGGTCCGCACCATCGGCATCGTCGGGGCCAGCACCATTTGGCAGCGACCCAGCTATTACGCCTGCAAGTACCTTATCCACAAAGGCTACAAAATAATTCCCATCAATCCGTCCAGTGCCGGTGAAGAAGTTTTGGGGAACAAGGTTTACGCGTCTCTTGACGACGTACCGGGGCCGATCGACATGGTGCAGGTTTTCCGGGCCTCCGCCGACGCCTACGCCGTCACCCAGGACACGATCAGCAACATGGGCACGAAAGGCATCAGGGTTTTGTGGATGCAGGTGACGGTGCGCGATGACGCCGCCGCCGAGGAAGCCGAAAAAGCCGGCTTAACAGTCGTCATGGACCGTTGCCCAAAGATCGAATTCGCCCGCCTTTCCGGTGAATTGAGTTGGTTTGGAATTAACTCGCGGGTCATTACTGCGAAAAGCCTGAGGCCGCCCAACGCATGAGCAAAGAAAAAAAATACGGGATTGAGACCCTTGCCATTCACGCCGGCGCCCGCCCCGACCCGGTCACCGGCGCCCGCACGACGCCGATTTTCCAGTCTACGGCATTTGTTTTCGAAGACGCCGAACGGGCATCGGAACTGTTCAACCTGCAAGCCTTCGGGTTTATCTATTCGCGCCTGACCAACCCGACGGTGGCGGTGCTCGAAGAACGCATGGCCGGTCTGGAAAATGGCCGCGGCGCTGTCGCCTGCGCCACCGGGCACGCGGCGCAATTCCTGATGGCGTCGACGCTGTTGGAAGCGGGCGACGAATTTATCGCGTCGAAGAATCTCTATGGCGGCTCGATCACCCAGTTCGGCGTCAGCTTCGCCAAACTCGGCTGGAAGTGCCACTTCGTCGATATGACGGAACCGGAAAATATCCGGAAAGCCATGACCGACAAGGTCAAATTCATTTTCTGCGAAAATCTGGCAAATCCCGGCGGCGTTGTTCTCGATATCGAAAAAATCGCCGTCATCGCCCACGAACACGGCATTCCGCTGGTTTGCGACAACACCCTGGCATCGCCCTACCTGTGCCGGCCGTTCGACTGGGGCTGTGATCTTATCGTCCATTCCATGACTAAGTTCATCAACGGCCACGGCAATACCATGGGCGGCGTCGTTATCGAGTCCGGCAAATTCGATTGGAGCCAGAACGACAAGTTCCCATCCCTGTCCCAGCCTGACGAGGCCTATCACGGCCTGACCTTCCACGAGACCTTCGGTGATTTTGGTTTCACGATGAAAATGCGCGCTGTCGGCTTGCGTGATTTTGGCCCGTCGCTGTCGGCCCAGGCCGCGTGGAACATCCTGCAGGGTGTCGAAACCCT
>JAZFSL010000027.1:0-2310 GCA_036446135.1 Rhodospirillales bacterium
TCATTCTGAACGCATTGCCGCAAACAGGGCCTAAATAAAGATCTTCTAAATAACTACATTAAAGACAAATAACTCATTGTAAATAAAAACAATAATAATATTATCCATAATATACATTATGCGACAACTTTGTGTTGCCGTATTAAAGGTCGCAAATCGGCCCCTCCCCAAAACGGGGTTTTTGAGGATCAATTGGCGGGTTTATATTGACCCGCCAGGCACCAACGGAAATAAGTTCAGATGAGCGAAAAAAACAATAATAATGACAACGTCGGGCGGCTTATCGAGATCATGGCGAAACTGCGCGATCCGGATGGCGGCTGCCCCTGGGACGTGGTTCAGACTCATGCCACGATTGCACCGCACACCATTGAAGAAGCCTACGAAGTCGCCGACGCCATCGACCAGAACGACATGAATGGACTGAAAGATGAGCTGGGCGATCTTTTATTTCAGGTCGTTTTTCAAGCCCAAATCGCCAAGGAAGCCGGCGATTTTGATTTCGATGACGTCATCGACGCTATTTCCAACAAAATGGTGCGCCGTCATCCACATGTTTTCGGCGATGCCACCATAGAGGACGCCGACGCGCAGACCGTCGCCTGGGAAGACCATAAAGCTAATGAACGGGTCTCAAATGGAACTGAAAGCGCTTCCATTAGCGCCATTGACGGGGTTACTTCTGCCCTTCCCGCCCTGATCCGCGCTCACAAACTGCAAAAACGCGCCGCCCGCGTCGGTTTCGACTGGGATACGATTAAACCTGTTATCGGTAAAGTGCGCGAAGAACTGGTCGAAGTTGAGGCCGAAATTGACGGTGGGGACGAGGCGCGGCTGAGGGATGAAATCGGCGATTTGTTGTTCTGTTGCGTCAATCTGGCCCGCAAACTGGGAATTGAGCCGGAATCGGCGCTCAGAGAAGGAAATTCCAAATTCGAACGGCGTTTCCGCCGCATGGAAGCCCTGCTTCACGCTGACGGCCACACATTTGATGATCTGCCCGTCGAAAAGGTTTTGGAAGTATATTGGGCCCAGGTAAAACACGAAGAGTGATATAATCCCTTGATGAAACGGAAATTCCCCTTGAAGTCGACGGCCCTCATTTCCTGTCGGGTTCTGTTCGTCTTAGTGTTTCTCAGCGGCTGTTACATGCCTATCCGTTATGATGCCGAGATCGCCATCCACCGCACCAGTCATTATGAATTCAAGTTTGACGGTTATCTCGCCAGGATTGAGCTGTTCCAGAGCTTTTCCTAGGCCGTCCGTGTCAGCAGGCGGATCAGGCTTGACGTATCCCAGCGTTTGCCACCCATGGCGACGACTTCGCCATAAAACTGATCGACCAGGCCCGTTGACGGCAGCAACGCGCCGTTGTTGCGGCCTTCACGAAGGGCGATGCCCATGTCCTTGCGCATCCATTCGACTGCGAAGCCGAATTCGAATTCATCATTGATCATGGTTTCGGCCCGGTTGTCCATCTGCCAGGATTGCGCCGCACCTTTGGAAATGACGTCGACGACCTTTTTGGCGTCTAGCCCCGCCTTGTCGGCAAAAGCCAATCCTTCAGACAAGCCCTGCACCAGACCGGCAATGCATATCTGATTGACGGCCTTGGTCAGTTGCCCGGCGCCCGCCGGTCCCATCAATGTCACCGCCTTGGAATAGGCTTGCGCCACCGGCTCGACAACGTCGAAATCCTTCTGCTCCCCGCCGACCATGACCGTCAGGGCGGCGTTTTCCGCCCCCGCCTGTCCACCCGATACCGGACCGTCGAGGAAGCCGAAACCCATTTCTTTGGCCTTGGCGTCGATTTCGCGGGCAACATCAGGGCTGGCCGTGGTGTGGTCAATAAAGATGGCGCCCTTGTCCATGCCGGCGAGAATTCCGTCATCGCCGTAAACGACGCTTCTGAGGTCATCATCGTTGCCGACGCAGGCGCAAATGATTTCCGCCCCGGCAGCCGCCTTGGCTGGCGTGTCGGCATGTGTGCCGCCGTGTTCTTTTGCCCAAGCTTCGGCCTTTTTGGCGGTGCGGTTATAAACGATGACGTCGTGGCCGTTGGCGGCTAAATGTCCGGCCATGGGATAGCCCATGACGCCCAAACCGATAAATGCTGTTTTTGTCATTGCTCAGCCCTCCCTTAAGCGTTGTTCAAAAGTTTAAAGAGAGCCGAATTATCCAATCGGCCGCCGCCCTCGTTCTGGATACGGGCATAGAAGCTTTCGACCAGGGCCGTAAGCGGTAATTGCGCCCCGTTTGCGCGCGCTTCGTCGAGGCAAATATCCAGATCCTTGCGCATCCAGTCGACGG
>JAZFSL010000028.1:0-12669 GCA_036446135.1 Rhodospirillales bacterium
CCAGCTTGGATGCGGATGGCGATGTCGTCACCGGAGAGGGAGGCCTGCGTGATACGCTTGAAGAATTTCGCCTGGAAGAAGTTGAGCACAAGGAAAAAAGCCTTGAGATGGGCGCTGAAGATATCCCCGGTTATGAGGTTCTGACAGGCGCTATCAAGGCTGGCTCGCGCCTCGCCATCTGGCTGTCGTCTCGCATTTAGAGCAAATCCCGAGCCGGTAGGCGACGACGAATTTGCGTATAAAAGAGCTATTTTTTCCGTTTTGTCGCCAGACTGGTGACGACGCCCCGGAGCGTTCGAACTTCTTGTTCCGTCAGCCCGGCGCGCTGAAGCATGTTGCGCAGGTTGCGGACCTTTCCCGGACGCATTTCAGTGACATGGAAAAAGCCCGCTTTGTCCAGTTCCCCTTCAAGATGCTCGAACAGACCTTGCAGTTCGGCTTTTTCGGCGGGCCGGGTTGCCTTCGGCATGGCCAGTTCGCTTTCGGGCATATCGTCGCTCAGGCAAAACCATTCGTGGCCGACGGCAAACACCGCCTGGGCCAGGTTGAGCGAACTGAACGCTGGGTTGACGGGGATCATGATCAGCGCGTCAGATAGTGACAGGTCGTCGTTCTTGAGGCCTTTGGCTTCGCGCCCGAAGAGGATGCCTGCTTTGCCCCCGGTTTTCATGAAGCCCTGGATTTCCCTGGCCGCCCCTGTCGGCGTGGTCAGGACGCAGGTCATGTCGCGGGGCCGGGCTGTGGTCGCAAAAACGCGCTCCAGATCGGCGATGGCACCTGACGTGGAATCAAAAACAACGGCATTTTTGATGACTGCGTCAGCGCCTGACGCAGCGGCCAGGGCTTTGTCGCTGGGCCAGCCGTCGCGTGGCTTGACCAGACGCAGTTCGACCAGTCCGCAATTGAGCATGGCCCGTGCCGCCATGCCGATGTTTTCGCCCAATTGCGGCTCGACCAGGATGACGGCGGGGCCTGCTGTCGGGGAATAGGTTTTTGTGGTGTCGGTGCCGGCCATAATAGTGTCCTGGGGGAAGCTCTGCTTCAGCTCAGGTGTGGATGTCCGGTGCGCCGTCCCGGAACAATTTGTAGATGATGGAATCGCGAAGCGCGTTATAGGACGCATCAATGATGTTGCCCGAGACGCCTACTGTCGACCAGTTTTCGCCGTTCTTGTCCGCCGTCACGATCATCACCCGGGTAATGGCGCTGGTGCCGTCGGATGGCGTCAGGATGCGGACCTTGTAATCAATGAGCCTGAGGTCTTCCAGATGCGGATAAATGGGGGTCAAAACTTTTCTCAGGGCCGCATCAAGGGCGCTCACCGGGCCGTTTCCTTCGGCCACGGTCATGTGTTCCGTGCCGCCGACGTCAAGCTTCACCGTCGCTTCCGAAGACGTGATCAACTCGCCCTTTGTATTCCAGTGCCGCTCGTCGAGGACCTTGAAGCTCGAGCAATGAAAATAATCCGGCACCGTGCCAAGCGCCCGGCGCGCCAACAGCTCGAAACTGGCCTCGGCCCCATCATAGGCGTAGCCCTTGTGCTCCATCTCCTTGACCATATCGACGATGCCGGAAACCTTGTCATCCTTGGGGTCAATGTCGATGCCGATTTCCCGGAACCGGGCCAGGATATTAGAACGACCCGACTGGTCGGAGACGACGATGTGGCGGCGGTTGCCGATTTTTTCCGGATCCAGGTGCTCGTACGTGGCGGGGTTTTTTTCCACTGCCGCCGCATGGACGCCGCCCTTGTGGGCGAAGGCCGATTCACCGACATACGGCGCCCCTTGGTTGGGTGCCCGGTTGAGGTGTTCGTCGAGCATCCGGGACAGGTGCGTCAGCTTTGTCATGTCTTGCTCGTCGACGCCGGTCTCAAAACCCATCTTCAGCACCAGCGACGGGATGAGCGTGATGAGGTTGGCATTTCCGCAGCGTTCGCCCAAGCCGTTGAGCGTGCCCTGGATTTGGCGCGCCCCGGCGCGCACGGCGGCCAGGCTGTTGGCGACGGCGTTGCCGGTGTCGTCGTGGCAGTGAATACCCAAGTGAGAGCCCGGAATGATTTTCGTGACCTCGCCGACGATGCGCTCGATCTCGTCGGGCAAGGTGCCGCCGTTGGTATCGCACAGCACGATCCAGCGCGCCCCGGCCTCATAGGCCGCTTTCAGGCAATCAAGCGCAAAATCCAGGTTGCCCTTGTAGCCGTCGAAGAAATGCTCGGCGTCGAATAGGACCTCATCGGCCTTGGTGCAGGCGTGGCGGATGCTGTCGGCGATCATCAATATATTTTCTTCAGGCTCGACGCCCAAGGCGACTTCAGTCTGGAAATCCCAGGTCTTGCCGAAGATGCAGACGACTTTTGCCGGGCATGAAAGCACGGCGGTCAGACCGGGGTCGTTGTCGGCGCTGCGCCCGGCACGGCGTGTCATGCCAAAGGCCGTAAGTTTGGCGCGTTTGAGTTCAGACGGCGCAGCGAAAAAGGCGTCATCGGTGGCATTGGCTCCGGGCCAGCCGCCTTCTATGTAATCGATGCCGATGTTATCCAGTTCGCGCGCAATCAGCGCCTTGTCAGCCGTATTGAAGTCGACGCCCTGGGTCTGCGCACCGTCGCGCAGGGTCGAATCGTATAAGTAGACGCGTTTACCGCTCATCTTCGTGCCCGTTGTTTCGTATGGAGGCCGGAGAATGACCAATTAAGGACTATTTCTCAAGGATTACCCTTAAATTTCCCAAACCCCGGTTTCCTTAGAATCTTGGCTCGGAAGTTATAAATTACTATGGTCAGGGAGAGCCAAATACTATTGTATGCGCCTCTGGGTTGACCGATATGCGGTCTGGAATTTTTTTTAGTCTCTTTTCGGCACGTGAAAATTATTATGACTGAGCACGTAAAAGCACCTATGGATTCCGCTACCGGCGAAGAAAGCACGCAAGCCATGCGCTGGAAAGTCGAAGGGTCGAACGGCCAACGAGGATGCGCCGTTGCCGGTGCTGGATGTTCAATGGTCAGGGCCGAAACACACCAACGCTCAGTTTGACGCCATGAAGGAAATCGAAGCCGACATGGAGGAAGCGGTACTCAGGGTCAGGTTTAGGGCATTTGGCTAGGGGCTAGCCTCGCTTCCACGTTGTGCCCTCGGCACCGTCTTCAAGAATAATCCCCTCCGCCGCCAGTTGATCGCGGATTTCATCGGAACGTTGGAAGTCCTTGTTGGCGCGTGCCCCGTTGCGCTCGGCGATCAGGGAGTCGATAGCGCCGTCGTCGAGGTTGCCTTCTGCTCCCGCCGGTTGCCATTTGAACCAGTCTTCGGGGTCTTGTTGCAGGAGGCCCAATAAATCAGCGGACAACAAAAGATTAGTTTTTGCTGCAACTTTAGAGTCTTCATCATCAGCATCATTCAACAACTTGAGGCATCCGTGCAAATGGCTGATAGCAAGGGGAGTGTTGATGTCGTCTAAAAGGCCAACCATGCTTGCCGGGCTTGGGCTGGAGGGCAATGCTCTAACATCAGGTACTTTCCGCAAAGCACCATAAAAACCATCCAACTCCCGCTTCGCCTCGGCGATGCCTGCCTTGGTGAAATCCAGCGGCTGGCGGTAGTGGGTTTTGAGCAGCGCTAGCCGGATTGCCTCGCCGGGGAATTCTTTCAGCAGATCATGGACAGTGTAAAAGTTGCCGAGCGACTTCGACATCTTCTCGCCCTCGGCCATCAGGTAGCCGTTGTGCATCCAGTATTTGGCGAAGCCGCTGTCGCCCGTGCAGGTCGATTGCGCGATTTCGTTTTCGTGGTGCGGGAAAATCAAATCCTGGCCGCCGCCGTGGATATCAAACTCGGGGCCGAGAAACTTCTCACTCATGACGCTGCATTCCAGGTGCCAGCCGGGCCGGCCTCGTCCCCAGGGGCTGTCCCATCCCGGTAGGTCGTCGGTGGATGGCTTCCACAAGACAAAATCGGCCGGGTCTTTTTTGTAGGGCGCGACTTCGACCCGGGCGCCGGCGACTAGTTCGTCGCGGTTGAGTTTCGAGAGCTTGCCGTAGTCGGACATGGACGGCACGGAAAACATCACGTGCCCTTTTGCCTCGTAGGCGTGGTCGCTTTCAATCAGCTTCTGCGTCAGTTTGATCATGCCGTCGATGTGATCGGTGGCGCGCGGTTCATGGTCCGGGTTCAAGGCCCCCAGCGCCGCCATGTCGTCATGAAAAATTTTTGTCGTCAGTTCGGTGATGTCGCCGATGGCAATGCCTTGTTCCTTGGCCGCCGCGTTGATCTTGTCATCGACGTCGGTGATGTTGCGCGCGTAAGTGACTTTCGGATAAAGCCGCTTCAATAATCGGTACAGAACATCGAACACCACCACCGGGCGTGCATTGCCGATGTGGGCATAGTCGTAGACCGTCGGCCCGCAGACGTACATGCGGACGTTGTTTTTATCGCGCGGCTCGAAATCGATCTTCTTTCGGCTCAGCGTATCATGAATGCGTAAGGACATGGCCTCGCTTATACCTTGCCGGTGAACCGGTTGGTCAAGGGATAACGGCGGTCGCGGCCGAAGGCGCGGCGGGTGATCTTGACCCCCGGCGGTCCCTGGCGGCGTTTGTATTCGGCCTGATCCAGCATATGCCAGACCTTTTCCGCAGTTTCGATGTCGTGGCCTTTCGCCGCAATATCGTCCAGGGACATTTCATGTTCAATCAGGCAGGTAAGGATGGCGTCCAATTCGTCGTAAGGCGGCAGCGTGTCCTGGTCGGTCTGGTCGGGCTTCAATTCGGCGCTCGGCGGCTTGGTGATGACGCGATCGGGCATGACCGCGCCGTCTTTGCTTGCATTGCGCCAGCGGCAAAGCTGAAACACCATGGTTTTATAGACGTCCTTCAACACCGAATAGCCGCCGCACATGTCGCCGTAGAGAGTCGCGTAGCCGACGGACATTTCCGACTTGTTGCCCGTGGATAGTACCATGTATCCGAATTTATTCGACAGCGCCATCAACGTCATGCCGCGCGCCCGGGCCTGGATGTTTTCTTCGGTGGTGTCCGGGGTGTGTCCGGTGAAAATTTCCGCCAACATATCGTCGAACGCGTCCATGGCCGGATTGATGGCAATGCTATCCAGCCTGCAGCCGAGCAGCCGGGAAATTTCTTCGGCGTCCTCGATGCTTTCATCTGACGTAAAGGGCGACGGCATTGCCACCAGATGCACCCGCTCCGGACCCAGCGCATCGACGGCGACGGCGGCGCTCAAGGCGCTGTCGATGCCGCCCGACAACCCGATGAGGACGCCGGGAAAGCCGTTCTTGCCGACATAGTCGCGAAGTCCCAGCACCATTGCCTGATAGATGGCTTCTTCCTCGGCAATGCCGGGTGGGATCGGGGTCTCATCGCAGGTCCAGGCATCTCTGTCACGTTTCCAAAAGGTAGTGAGCAGATCCTCTTTCCACGCCGCTGCCTTGGCCTTGTATTTTTTATCGGCGCCTAACACAAAAGATGCGCCGTCGAACACCAACTCGTCCTGGCCGCCGATCAGGTTGACGTAGGCCAGCGGCAATCCGGTTTCCGTTACCCGCGCCACCGCCGGGCTGAGCCGGTCGTCGGGCTTGTCGGTCTCAAACGGCGAGCCGTTGATGACGACGAGAATCTCGGCGCCCGATTCAACCAAACATTCGGCGACGTCGGGTGTCCACATGTCTTCGCAGATCATGACGCCTAAACGTACGCCCCGAAACGCCACCGGCCCCGGCAACGGGCCTGGGGTGAAAATTCTTTTCTCGTCGAAGACACCATAATTCGGCAGTTCGTGTTTAAACCGAATGGCAGTGATATCGCCGCCGTCCAGCAACAGGGTGGCGTTATAGAGCCGTTCGTCGTCGTTTCCCCGGTCCAGGCCCCTTGACCTCCCGCCGTCCCGCCAAGGCGCGCCGATCAACAACCCCGGCCCGCCGTCGGCGGTAACGCCTGCCAGCTTGTCGACGGCGGTCTCGATCACCTTCAGGAAGGCGCGCTTGAGCACCAGGTCTTCCGGCGGATAGCCGGAAACGCAGAGCTCGCCGGCAATCACAAGCTCGGCGCCCTGCCCGGCGGCTTCGGCGCGGGCGCTCAGAATGCGGCCCACATTGCCGTCAATATCACCGACGGTCGGGTTGATCTGCGCCAGTGCAATAGCAAGTGTATCGGTCATGGCGCCAATATAGCCTAGTGAATGCCACTGGAAAACCACGGCGGAAACCCATAGTCTAGGGCGTGGCCCAGAAACCGAAACCAGATAGCAATGGCGGCGTCGAGTTTTTCGCCCCGGTCGAGCCCGATGCTCACCCCAACGTCATCGGGTGGGAATTGACCAACAAAGGCTTTATGCCGTTCTTGTCTGGTTTGTTGTCCGAGTTGTGGGCCCAGTTGCAAATCGATAACGGCGAGATGGCGCTGACCAAACGCTTCGGCGGCGACACCGTCGCCAGCCTCTTCGACATCCTGAAAAAGACCAGAATCTAGGCAGCTCTTTATCCTAAGCTGAGTCCCCTCAGCTTTATTCCAATCGGAGCCCCCTCCGGTTAAACCTAACCAACTGCTTTTTTGCTGACCTTTTCGGCGTCCTGCAGACGCCCGTCCTTAAGAATCCCCGCCAGTAAAAACGCCAGTTCCAGCGCCTGCTTGGCGTTCAGCCGGGGGTCGCAATGGGTGTGATAGCGGTCCGATAAATTGGCTTCGGTAATCGCCTGCGCGCCGCCGGTGCATTCGGTGACGTCCTGGCCGGTCATTTCGAAATGCACCCCGCCGGCGTGCGTGCCCTCGGCCCGGTGGACGGCGAAAAACCCTCTGACCTCGTCCATAATCCGCTCGACGGGCCGGGTTTTATAGCCGTTGGAGCTTTTTTCCGTATTGCCGTGCATGGGGTCACAAACCCAGACAACCTTTTTGCCTTCGTCTGTCACCCGGCGCACCAGGGGCGCCAACAGATCTTCGACCTTGCCCGCCCCCATGCGCGCGACAATGGTCAGCCGCCCGGCCTCGTTTTTAGGGTTCAAAATATCGATCAGGCGCAGCATCTCGTCGGCGTCGCTCGTCGGCCCGGCCTTAAACGCAATTGGGTTGGAAATGCCGCGCATATATTCCACGTGTGCGCCGTCCAGCTGTCGCGTCCGGTCGCCGATCCACAACATATGCGCCGATGTGTCGTACCAGTCGCCGGAGGTCGAATCGACGCGGGTCATGGCCTGCTCATAGGCCAGCTGCAAGGCTTCGTGGGCGGTGAAAAAATCCGTCTCGCGGAGTTGCGGCGTCGTCGCCGACGTCACCCCACACGCCGCCATGAACGACAATGTCTCGTCCAGCCGATCGGCCAGGTCCTTGTAGCGCTCGCCCAGCTTGCTGTCGGCGACAAAGCCCAAATTCCACTGATGCACTTTTTGTAAATCGGCATAGCCGCCTTGCGCGAAGGCGCGGATCAAATTCAGCGTCGCGGCTGATTGGTTATAGCCCTGCACCAGGCGTTCCGGGTCGGGCACGCGGGCTTTTTCGGTGAACTCGATGCCGTTGACCATGTCGCCGCGATAGCTGGTTAACGTGACGCCATCGATGGTTTCCGTGTCTTCAGACCGCGGCTTGACGAACTGCCCTGCTAATCTGCCCACCTTGACCACCGGCAAGGTGGCTCCAAAGGTCAGCACCACGGCCATCTGCAACAGCACACGAAATGTGTCTCTGATATTATCGGGATGGAACTCGGCGAAGCTCTCGGCGCAATCGCCGCCTTGCAGCAAAAACGCCTCGCCGTTCGCGACCCGGCCCAACTGGCGCTTTAAATTGCGCGCTTCACCGGCGAACACCAGCGGCGGCATGCGCTTGAGCCGCGCCTCGACGCTTTCCAGCGCGCCCGCGTCTGGGTATGCCGGTACCTGCAAAATCGGTTTTCCGCGCCAACTGTCGGGCGCCCACTTCTTAGCCATGAAATAAGCTTTCTTTTGGTGTTTCCATAGTTTCGATGCGTTTGTTGACGCTCCTATACGCTGCCTTTGCTGATAATTCCAGACAAAGCGGCAATTTTTATGCTCCGTCCTCGCCTCTTATTATGTCCCGGTCGCTCCCGAATTATGGAAAATTTCAAAACAATGTACGCAAATGTACGCATTTGTGGACAAACCTACGTTGCGCTAGCGCGGGATATCGGTGATGCGGGCCCGCCGGCCTTTTTTCTCTTGGCGTCACAAACTCCTCTGCCGCCGCCGGGTAACCTTGGCGAGCAAACGCTTTTTGAATTCCGTGTCCGGGCTGCGCCCGTCTGCGCCTCTTGCCCCCCTCATCACGAACGCCGGTGACGAAAGACGGAGAAAAAGAACGTGGAAGGGGTGGGGACAAAAAGGAGAGCGCCGCTAAGCGCCCTCCATTAGAAGTTTTGAATGTTCCAGTTGGGTGGAGCCAAGCCAGAACAATCATTAGTTGTTATAGGTATGTCGTTGGAGACAGTCAAATTGAATCGCCGCTAACCCTAATCAGCCAGGCGTTTGGCGGAATTTAAGAGGCCGCGGAACTGTTATCTGGCCCGTTCAGGTTTGCCAGTTCGGTTGACTCCCCCTGTGGCGCCGCCGACGTTATGGTTGAGAGGAATTAAACTGGCGTTTTTCCACCTGTTGGTTTAGAATTGGAATCGTTAAAAAGAGCAGGCAACTGCCAAACAACAGGGGAGGTATCCATGCTCAAGAAAGTTCTTCTAGGCGTTGCCGTCGCCGCCTTTGCCGGTGGTTTCATCAGCACCCCGGCCCTGGCCGGGCACTGTCCCAAGGACGCCAAGAAAATCAACGCCGCCGCGGCATCGATGGATAAAATGAAAATGTCTAAGGCCAAAGAAGGCGCCGCCAAGGGGTTGGCGCTTCACAAGGCCGGTAAACACGGCGAGTCGCTCAAGGTCCTGCACAGAGTGATGGACAATCTCGGCATCAAGCACTAGGGGTCTTGTTCCCAGGCTTGGCCCCCCAAGCCTCGCACTCTGCTTCGCCCGACTGGCGTCCTGGGCTTTGTTGACGCTTGTTCGTCCCTGAAACTTCTTAAAAAACACAGTATATTGGGGATTTGCCGGGTTTGAGCCCTTGGTGTATCCTCCCGGCTGGAAAATTTGGGGAGAAACAGAAATGTCAGCCGCCGTGGAAAATTGCCCGGCCCTGGTGCTGAACGCCGATTTTCGGCCACTCAGCTACTTCCCGCTGTCGCTGTGGTCGTGGCAGGATACGGTGAAGGCGGTGTTTCTCAGCCGCGTCAACGTCGTCTCCGAATACGACCGCGCCGTCCATTCTCCGAGCCTTGAAATAAAACTGCCGAGCGTTATTGCGCTCAAGCAATACGTGCCGGTCAACCGCACCCCGGCGTTCACCCGCTTTAACGTCTTCTTGCGCGACAGTTTTTCGTGCCAGTACTGCGGCGGACCGTACCCGTCCGAAGTCCTGACCTTTGATCACATTATCCCGCGCTCTTGCGGCGGGCGCACGGTTTGGGACAACGTGGTGACGGCGTGCAGCCCGTGTAACCTGAAAAAAGGCCACCGTTCGCTCAAAAAGGCGGGCATGCGGCTGAAGCGTAGACCGGACCGGCCGAGCAACATCGAGCTGCAAGAGAGGGGGCGCGCCTTTCCGCCCAACTTCCTGCACGAAAGCTGGCGCGATTTCCTGTATTGGGATACAGAGCTGGATTCCGAGTAAAGTTTATTTGCCCCTCAATCGCCGGGCGCAGGCCTTCGGCCTCCTTGGCTTTCCCCGCATGAGCTCGGCCGCGCGGTCGCGCTTGCCAAGGATTGCCTAAGAAACGCCCCTTGGTTATGCCTTTTCAATTGAGGATTTTGCTGAACCCCTGATTGACAAAACCCGGTATTTGCCTATATTCCGCGCTTCATTGCCGGGAACGTGGGCGAACGTATGAGCGGCGCCGCCCCGTCGCCTCAGAATTCCGAGGCGGCCTACCGGTTTCAATAACACCCGGAAAAAACGCGGGAGACAATCAAGTCATGACCAAACGGATCAAATCCAAATACAAGATCAACCGCCGCCTTGGCGTCAACCTATGGGGACGGCCGAAAAGCCCCGTCAACACGCGCGATTACGGCCCCGGCCAGCATGGCCAGCGACGCGGCCGCAAGCCCAGCGACTTCGGCCTGCAGTTGATGGCGAAACAAAAACTCAAGGGCTATTACGGTTCGATCACGGAAAAACAATTCCGCCGCTACTACCATCAAGCCACCAAGCACAAAGGCGATACGTCGGAAAACCTGGTTGGTATTCTGGAACGCCGGCTTGATGCGGTGGTTTACCGCATGAAGTTCGTGCCCACCGTGTTTTCGGCGCGCCAGTTCGTCAACCACGGCCACATCAAGGTCAACGGCAAGCGGGTCAATATCCCCAGCTATCTGGTCAAGGAAGGCGATGTTATCGAGGTTCTTGAAAAGTCCCGCGAACTGCCGCTGGTATTGCTGGCCATTGAAAGCCCGGAACGCGACGTGCCGGACTACATGACCGTCAACCTGAAGAAAATGCAGGGTACCTTCGACGCCGTGCCGAAACTGGCCGATGTGCCCTATCCGGTGACTATGGAACCCAACCTGGTGATCGAGTTTTATTCACGCTAGGAGCGCCTGAATTTATTTTTAAAAAAGCTGCGCCGGCAACGGGGCGGCTCTTTTTTTTTGCAAGAGAGCAAGAGAGAGCATGAGGCGAGGACGGGCGCAGCCCGGACAGGGAAGGCAACATGAGCGACGAAGTCAAAGGGATGCTGCTGGGCCTCATCGGTGTCGCCATTTTTTCGCTGACCCTGCCGGCGACGCGCGTCGCCGTTTCCGTGCTCGACCCGGTCACGGTGGGCCTCGGCCGCGCCGTGGTGGCAGCGGTGGTGGCGGTGGCGATCCTGATCGGCACGCGCCAGCCTTTGCCGCCCCGGCGCACTTGGGGTCGGCTGCTCGCCGTCGCCGTGTGCATTACCCTTGGCTTTCCCCTGTTCATGACCATTGCCATGCAGTCGGTGCCGGCGGTCCACGGCGGCGTCATGTTAGGGGTGCTGCCGCTGGCGACGACGGTCGGGGCGGCGGTATTCTGTGGCGAGCGGCCGAGCTTGAGCTTTTGGTTACTGGCCATGCTGGGCAGCGCCCTGGTGCTGGCCTTCGCCTTCATGGAAGGGGCGGGGGCGTTGCAGGCGGCGGACCTGTGGCTGCTCATCGCCGTCTTTTGCGCCGGCGCCGGATATGCGCTCAGCGGCGATCTGTCACGCAGCATGGGCGGCTGGCAGGTGATTTGCTGGGTGATGGTAGTGTCGCTGCCCCTCGTCGTGCCGCCGGTGTTGTGGGTGATGGCGGACATCGACTGGCAGGCGACGACATGGCAGGTCTGGAGCGGGTTTTTCTATGTCGCGTTGTTTTCGCAGTTGATCGGCTTTTTCGCCTGGAACAAGGGGCTGGCCCTGGCCGGCATCGCCCGGGTCGGTCAGGTGCAGTTATTACAGTTGTTCATGACGCTGGCGGCGTCGTGGTTGTTGTTGGGCGAAGAGATCATGCCGAGCACTATCGTCTTCTCTATGCTGGTGGTGGCGGTGGTCGCCTGGGGTCGGCGCATGCCGGTCAGTCGGCCGGAATTAGCAAAATACCCGGATTAGGCGCTAGTCGACGATATCGACGATGGAGCCCCGGGGCAGGTTCGGGTCGGACTGGGTGGTCTGGAGAGGGCAAAAAAAGGGCCGCCGAAGTGACCCTTTGGCGCAAGCCCCCCCGGTGATCCCCTTGTGGTTCCTTGGGGGGCATTCTTTAAAACAGTGTTTTTAAGAGGCGTATGTCACGCCTTTGCTGTCGAGAAACTGCTTTAATTCGCCGGAATCGTACATTTCGCGGACGATATCGCAGCCGCCGACGAATTCGCCTTTGACGTAAAGCTGCGGAATGGTCGGCCACGAAGAGAATTCCTTGACCCCTTCGCGGAAGTCGTCGTCCTGCAATACGTCGATGCCTTTGAATTTGACGTTCATCATCGTCAGCACCTGGGTCACAGCGGCGGAAAAGCCGCATTGCGGCATCATCGGGCTGCCTTTCATGAACAAGACAACGTCATTGTTGTTGATTTCATTTTCGATGCGTTCGGTAACGGGGGCGTCGCTCATAATGAATCCTTAGGGTTGTGTATGCTTTATTCCGGTGCGTTGGTCTGTAATGCCAGCGCGTGCAACTCGTTGCCCATGCGGCCCTGAAGCGCTTTGTACACCATCTGGTGCTGCTGGACCCGGGACAAGCCTGCAAATTCGGCGGAAACGACATGCGCCGCGTAATGATCACCGTCGCCCTTGAGGTCGTTGATCATGACTTCGGCGTCGGGGATGCCGTCTTTGATAAGTTTCTCGATTTCCCCCGCTTCCATGGCCATGGCTGAAATTCCCTGGTTGTGCCAGTCTACCTAAGAGGGGATATGGCCCTTAAAAGCCGGCCCGTCAACCCCAGGGCATTTAAGGGCATTTAAGGGCGTTTAGGGGCTTATTGGAGTTTTTTTGGGCCCCCGGTTTTCCTTGCCCAGGCTTCCGGCCTTCCCCCGGCCGCTTGACAGCTTGGCCGGGTGCATGCGATTAATCCGCCACGGGGGAGTCGCGATCTCCCCGTCAGGCATCATGCCCCCCGACATGCCCAAGTATCGCGTTCCATTGGTGTATCCAGGAGGAACGCT
>JAZFSL010000029.1:0-3946 GCA_036446135.1 Rhodospirillales bacterium
GCCTTGGGGTGCAGCATCAGATAGGCGCCGATGACGCCCGATATGGCCCCTGATGCGCCGACCATGGGGACTTGCGATGACGGCTCGGTAAGGGCGTGGGCGAGGGCGGCGATGATCCCGGTTGCAATGTAGAAGATCAAAAACCGCTTGTGCCCCATGGCGTCTTCGACGTTATCGCCCAGCACCCACAAAAAAAGCATGTTGCCCAACAGGTGCATGAACCCCCCGTGCAGGAACATCGACGTCAACAGGGTCATGCTGGCGGGGGCCTGCGGAATGTTGTCGGGCAGTTCCGTCAAGCCGAACACCACCGCCGGAATAGCGCCGAAGCCATAGACAAAAACCTGTTCCTCTTCGCCTGACAGTATCAGTTGAAACAGAAACACCAGCACACAGGCGGCAATGACGCCGATCGTGACGTAGGCAAGGCGGATGTTATTTAAAGGATTGTCGTCGTGAAGCGGCAGCAGCATCAGGCGAGCGCTGCGATAAGCCCATCAAACATGGGCCGTCCGTCGTCGCCGCCAAGGTCCTTGTCAGCAAGGCGTTCCGGGTGCGGCATTAGTCCTAAGACGGTGCGCTTTTCGTTCAGGATGCCGGCGATATCGTCCAAGGACCCATTGGGATTAGCGTCTTGTTTTTTCCCTGTCCGGGCTACGCCCGTCCCCGCCTCTTGTCCCGTTTGGCCGTCCTTATCCACATAGCGAAACGCAATGCGGTCTTCGCCTTTAAGCCGGGCTAGGGTGTCGTCGTCGGTGAAATAGTTGCCGTCGTGATGGGCGACGGGGATGCGGATGACCTGGCCTTTTGCGTAGCCCTGCGTGAACGGCGTATCGGCGGCCTCGGTGCGCAGATAGATATCCTTGCAGACGAATTTTAGGCCGGCGTTACGCATTAACACGCCGGGCAGCAGGCCGCATTCCGTCAACACCTGAAAGCCGTTGCAGATGCCCAGCACCGGTACGCCTTTTTTGGCTTTCGCGACGACGTCTTTCATAATCGGCGACTGCGCCGCCATGGCACCTGAGCGCAGATAATCGCCATAGGAAAAACCGCCGGGAACGGCGATCAAATCGACTTCGGGGATGGTCGCATCGCCGTGCCAGACCATCAACGGGTCTGAGCCCATGCTTTGCCTGAGCGCGACCTGAATATCGCGGTCGCAGTTGGAGCCGGGAAAAACGATGACGGCGGATTTCATGGTTAAGCGCTATCCTTCGGCTATTTCCACCCGGTAATCCTCGATTACCGTGTTGGCGAGCAGTTTTTCGCACATGGCTTCTACTTCGGACTGGGCCTTTTTGGCGTTGGTTTCGGTCAGCTCCAGTTCGATGAACTTACCCTGGCGGACACCATCGACGCCGCCGAAGCCTAATGCTTCCAGCGCGTGCTGCACGGCCTTGCCCTGCGGGTCCAAGACGCCCTGCTTAAGGGTAACGTGAACCTTGGCTTTCATATTAAATCCCCCTGAGTCGCCGGGCGAATGCTCCGCATTCCTGGCTTCCTCGCATAAGCTCGGGCGCACGGTGGCGCTTGCCAAGATCCTGGCGGCCCTTACTGGTCATTGCATGGCTTTCGGGCCGGGCAAGTCGGCGGAGCCGCTTTCGGGAAGGATGCCGAGGCGGCGAGCGACTTCCTGGTAGGCTTCCTCGACCCGGCCCAAGTCATGGCGGAAGCGGTCTTTGTCCATCTTCTCGTTAGTCTGGATATCCCACAGGCGGCAGTTATCGGGGCTGATTTCATCGGCGAGGACGATGCGCATGTGCTCGTTCTCCCATAAACGACCGAATTCGAGCCTGACGTCGATCAACCTGAGCCCGATGCCGAGAAACAGGCCCGACAGAAAATCATTCACCCTGAGCGCCATCGGCACGATGTCATCCATATCCTGCGGAGCCGCCCAGCCAAAGGCGGTGATGTGTTCTTCCGTGACCAAGGGATTTTCCGTGTTCGGTGACTTGTGAAAATATTCGACTATGGAACGCGGCAGCGGCGTCCCTTCGCTAAGGCCGAAACGCTTGGCCAGCGAGCCAGCGGCGAGGTTGCGCACGACCACCTGAATGGGGATGATTTCGACCTCGCGCACCAGTTGTTCGCGCATATTGAGGCGGCGCATGAAATGCGTCGGCACGCCGATCTCGCCTAACTTTGTCATCAGGTGCTCGGAAATGCGGTTGTTGAGCACCCCCTTGCCGGCGATAACGCCGGAGCGGCCAAATGATTTGGCGTCGTCCTTGAAGTGCTGCACAAGGGTGCCGGATTCCGGCCCTTCGTAAAGAACCTTGGCTTTGCCCTCGTAAACCTGTCTGCGTCTGGCCATGAAATTTTCCAGTTCAAGGGGCGGAATGCCCCCAAACGATACGCCTGATATAGCAGGTGCATTGTGGCAAAACAACGCAGTGGGCGGCTATAGTTCGACTCCATCATAGGCGGTCTGATCGGGTGCGCCGGGGGCGAACAACCATACCGGTTTGACGCCCGGTTTCAGGGGGTCCGCCAAGGCCAGCAGGGATGAGGAGACGGTAGCAAAGCCGCTGTCCGTTTTGAAGCTCATGGCGTCCTCTCCGCCGCTGCCCATTAGCGTTTGCCACGCCGCCCAGTCGCTGTTTTCGGGATCGGGCGTCGCCGCCGCCTCAAACAGAGGCAAAAAGCGGGCGATACGGGGCGATCGGGTATCGTTGAGGTCGTGCGCCGTAATCATCGAGATGCCTTCGGGGATGGGCGCGGAGCGTACGCTCTCGCCGTCCGAAGACAGCCAATAGGCTCCAATTGCGTCGGCGATAACGAGGTTAAAGGTGCGGTAGCTTGTGGCGTCGAGGGCGCTTAGGGCCTTGGCGGCTTCGATGGCTTCGGCGTGGTCGAGCGCTTCCAGGGGCAGCTCGCCGCGGCTTCTAAGCGCCGGGTCAGGACCCAGCGACCCCGGCCGGTTTAAGACACCGGCGATTACGCCCCAGTCATTCAGCCCCAGCCAGGTGCCGCCGGCGGTTTCGTCCTGCCCGGCAACGACCTCTACGCGGTCTTCCCAATGCCGTCCCGGCCGTCGCCAGGGGCGGGTGGCCATTTCGTCGCGGTTGGCGGCGATGATCAGCGGCCAGTCGTGGCCCGGACGGCGGAGGATAACGAGAGTGCACATGGGGCATTTTGGTCCTGGTTAGGCGGTTGCACTACGACGCGAACGACTATACATATCCTGTTAAGAGGTTTCTTCACAGAGGACTTAAAGCAATGTCTGACAGTTTCAAGGATCGCGAAAAAGGCGAAGAGCTTCGCTTCGGCATGGAGCAGGAGCAGATCTTTAAGGCCGAATCCCGGCGCAACCGATTGCTCGGCGAATGGCTGGCGGAAAAATTCGGCATGATATCGTCGGAATCGGAAGCCTACGTCAAAGAAGTGATCGTATCCGACCTGGAAGAACCGGGGATTGAAGACGTCGTGCGCAAGGTGATGAAAGACATCGAAGATCGGGGCGCCGCCATTACCGAAGACGAAGTTCGCACCCAGATGGATCATCTGTTCACCGTCGCCGCCGAACAGATCAAGGCCGGTAGCTAACCTAGCTTTCCCCGAATACACGCTTGAAGATGGTATCGACGTGCTTGGTGTGTACATTCATGTCGAACATTTTTTCCAGCGCCTTTTCATCGACATACTTGGTGACCTTTTTGTCGGCCTGCAACAGGTCCATGAAATCTCCCTTGCCGTTCCATGAATCCATGGCGTTGCGCTGCACGGCGGCATAAGCGTCTTCGCGGCTCATGCCGGCCTGGGTCAGCGCCAGCAGCACCAGTTGCGAAAAAATCAGGCCACCCAACTGGTCCAAGTTTTTTTGCATGGTGTCCGGGTGGACTTGCAGGTTATCTACGACGCCGGCCAAACGGCGCAGGGAAAAGTCCAGCGTTGCCGTGGCGTCGGGGCCGATCATCCGTTCCACGGACGAATGCGAGAT
>JAZFSL010000030.1:0-3725 GCA_036446135.1 Rhodospirillales bacterium
GGCCTTGTTCCGGCTTTTCATGGCGGTCTTGAGGGCGTCGATAATGCGCGGTCGGAGCATGGCTCCTCACTTCCTATCCATATGGGGAAACGAAGAAAGTACCTAAAATCGTCTCAAAAGGCAACCGCTAGATTTAAAATAACTTATTGAAAAACAAGGGATTTTTAAGCCCGATGAGTCTTGACCTCGCCAGCCGGATTGCTTAAGAAGGGCCAGCCTTCAGACGCCTTTAGAGCATCGCCCATGACAAACTTAAATTCGCCCGTTATTCCCGTCGGGGGCCGTTCCCGGGGGGCAGCTTTTTCGCGCCCCGCCAATGCCGCCCTGATACTGGGCTCGGGCGAGGTATTTTGGGGCCATGGCGCCGGCGCATCGGGCCATGCCGTGGGCGAGGTCTGCTTTAACACCTCGATCACCGGCTATCAGGAAATCATCACCGACCCCAGCTACGCCGGGCAGATCATCACGTTTACCTTCCCGCACATCGGCAACGTCGGCACCAACCCGGAAGACCTGGAAACGGCGAGCCCGGCAGCAAGGGGCTGTGTGCTGCGCAGCGATATTACCGAGCCCGCCAACTGGCGCTCGGCGGGGCATCTGGACGCATGGCTCAAATCCCAAAACCTGATCGCCGTCACCGGCATCGACACGCGCCGCCTGACGCGCTTGATCCGGGACGGTGGCGCGCCGACGGGCATTGTCGTGCATGGTGAGAATATCGATACGGACGCCTTGGTGGCCGAGGCCAAAGGCTGGCCAGGGCTGGAAGGCATGGATCTGGCAAAAGACGTTTCCTGCACCCAGACCTATCAATGGGACGAGACGGAATGGACGCTGGAAAACGGCACCGGCATACAACAAAGCCCCGAATTTCACGTCGTTGCCGTCGATTACGGCGCCAAGCGCAATATCCTGCGCTGTCTGGCGTCGGCCGGTTGCAAAGTGACGGTGGTCCCGGCAACGGCCACGGCGGAAGAAATTCTGGCTCACAAGCCCGACGGCGTATTCCTGTCCAACGGTCCCGGCGACCCGGCGGCGACCGGCGTCTACGCCGTGCCGGCGATCCAGGGCGTGCTCGACGCAAACCTGCCGATCTTCGGCATTTGCCTGGGCCATCAAATCCTGGCCCTGGCCTTGGGCTGCACCACATCGAAGATGCACCTCGGCCATCGCGGCGCCAACCAGCCGGTGAAAGACCTGGAAACCGGCCGCGTCGAAATCACCAGCCAGAACCACGGCTTCGTCGTCGATCGCGAGTCGTTACCCAAGGGCGTCGTTGAAACGCACACGTCGCTGTTTGACGGCTCCCTCGAAGGAATTCGTCTAGACGGCAAGCCCGTATTCTCCGTCCAGCACCACCCGGAAGCATCCCCCGGCCCGCAGGACAGCCATTATCTGTTCGAGCGGTTCGTTGGTTTGATGGGGGGCGGCTAATGAGCAAACTCAAACAGGTCCTCCACCGGTTCCGCTACAACATCTATTTTTTCCTGGCGACGACGGTGTTGTTGATCCTGGCGTTGTTGGGGGTCATCTGATGCCGAAGCGCACCGACATATCATCCGTCATGATCATCGGCGCCGGGCCGATTGTCATCGGCCAGGCGTGTGAATTTGATTATTCGGGCGCGCAAGCCTGCAAGGCGCTGCGCGAAGAGGGCTACCGCGTCGTGCTGGTTAATTCCAACCCGGCGACGATCATGACCGACCCCAGCATGGCCGACGCCACCTATGTCGAGCCGATCACGGTGGAGATGCTGGAACGCATTATCGCCAAGGAAAGGCCCGACGCCCTGCTGCCGACCATGGGCGGGCAGACGGGGCTGAACGCCGGGATCGAGCTGGCGGAAAAAGGCATTTTGGAAAAATATGGCGTCGAGATGATCGGCGCCAAGGCAGATGTTATCGACAAGGCGGAAGACCGGCTGAAGTTTCGAGACGCCATGGAAAATATCGGCCTCGAATGCCCAAAAAGCCGCATCGTCAATTCTGTGGGCGAGGCCAAACAGGCGCTCGACGATATCGGCCTGCCGGTCATTATCCGCCCGTCGTTTACCTTGGGCGGCATCGGCGGCGGCATTGCGGTGACGCTGGAAGAGTATGACCATTTCATCGAAACCGGCCTTGATGCATCGCCGGTCTCCCAGGTGCTGGTCGAGGAATCGGTGCTGGGCTGGAAGGAATTCGAGATGGAGGTGGTGCGCGATTGCGCCGACAACTGCATCATCATCTGTTCCATCGAAAACGTCGATCCCATGGGCGTGCATACGGGCGACAGTATCACCGTCGCCCCGGCGCTGACGCTGACCGACAAGGAATACCAGATCATGCGCAATGCCTCGATCGCGGTGCTGCGCGAGATCGGCGTCGATACCGGCGGCTCGAACGTGCAGTTTGCCTTGAACCCGCTCGACGGACGCCTATTGCTGATCGAAATGAACCCGCGGGTGTCGCGCTCATCGGCGCTGGCCTCCAAGGCAACCGGCTTTCCCATCGCCAAGGTGGCGGCCAAGCTCGCCGTCGGCTACACGCTGGACGAGTTGGCCAACGACATCACCGGCGTCACGCCGGCCAGTTTCGAGCCGACGATTGATTATGTGGTGACCAAGATCCCGCGGTTTACGTTCGAGAAATTCCCCGGCACCGATGCGTTGCTGACCTCGTCGATGAAATCCGTCGGCGAGGCCATGTCCATCGGCCGCACGTTCGCCGAATCGCTGCAAAAGGGTTTACGCAGTATGGAAACCGGGCTGACGGGGCTGAACGGGGTCGAGATCGAAGGCGATATTATTGAGGCCCTGGGGCTGGCCAGACCGGACAGATTGCTGGTCATCGCCGAAGCCTTTCGCCAGGGCTTGATGCTCGACGATATCCATGCCGCCAGCCATTACGACCCCTGGTTTCTGGACCAGATCGAAAGCATCGTCGCCACCGAAGCGTTGGTCAAAAAGAACGGCCTGCCCGACGACGCGCCGGGGTTGTTGGGGCTGAAAAAAATGGGTTTTTCGGACGAGCGTCTGGCGGAGCTGTCCGGGCTGTCAGCATCCGCCGTCGCCGCCAAGCGCCAAGAATTGTCGGTGGCGCCGGTTTACAAGCGGGTCGATACCTGCGCCGGTGAGTTTCCATCGCAGACGTCCTATATGTATTCGGCTTACGAAGGCAACGCGCTGGAAGCCCCGGAATGCGAGGCCGAGCCAAGCGATCGGGAAAAAGTCGTCATCCTCGGCGGCGGCCCCAATCGTATCGGCCAGGGCATCGAATTTGATTATTGCTGCTGTCATGCCGCCTTCGCGCTGAAGGAAACCGGCTTCGAAGCGATCATGGTCAATTGCAACCCGGAAACCGTATCGACGGATTACGACACTTCGGACCGGCTGTATTTCGAACCCCTGACCGCTGAAGACGTGATAGGGCTGATCCGGGTCGAGCAGACCAAGGGTGATTTTCGTGGCGTTATCGTTCAGTTGGGCGGCCAGACGCCGCTGAAATTGTCGCACGCCCTGGAAGCCGCCGGGATACCTATATTAGGCACGCCGCCGGATTCCATCGATCTTGCCGAAGACCGCGAGCGGTTTCAGGTGTTGTTGCGCGACATCGGCCTCAAACAGCCGAAAAACGGTCTGGCGCGTTCCGAAGCCGAGGCCGAGGCCGTCGCCAGGGACGTCGGTTATCCGCTGGTCATCCGGCCGTCGTACGTGCTCGGCGGGCGGGCCATGGAAATTGTCCACG
>JAZFSL010000031.1:0-7264 GCA_036446135.1 Rhodospirillales bacterium
CCCAAGCCCGACGCCGCGCGGCCGATTTCGGCAAAATCGACATGCGCCGTCAAATCCGCCGTGCCGGGATCGATCAGGGGGTTGTGGAAAGCATGCGCCTTGGCGGCCTGCAACGTATCGCCCGGCGCGCTTTCGGCGTGGCCGTAATCGATGATCAGGACCATCCCCGGCGCGCCGACGAGCCGGGCGCCAAAATCCCGGCCAATAGCCTTGGCCAAAGGGCGAACTTCGATGATGGCGTCAAGATTGGCGTCTGCCATTCCCGGCGGCAGCAGGGTTTCGTCAGCCGGATGATCGGCAAGGACAAAACAAAATTCCCCATCCTCAACCCCAACCAGGCGCTCGCGCCAGCCGCTTGCGGTCTTTTGGAACTGGTGCACGGGAAGCGCGTCAAAAAATTCATTAGCGACCGCCAACAGCGGCGCGTCGGGAATATCGCCCAAATCGCTGACCCAACCGAGTGCGCGGGCCGCGTGGATGTCGGGTTGGCTGATCAGCGTTTCTTCCTGCAGGGATTTGAGCGCCGGGCTGATTTCGATCAAATACACCGAAATAGCGTCTAAAAATCCTTCCAGCGAGCGCCCGGCACGCAATATATCGGCCATCAGGGTGCCGCGTCCCGGCCCCAATTCGACCAGACTTGCCGGGTTCGGCCCACCCATGGCCTGCCACTGACTAGCGCACCAAAGACCGATCAACTCGCCGAACATCTGGCTAATTTCCGGCGCTGTGATGAAATCACCGCCGCGGCCAAAGGTATCGCCCTGCATGTAATAGCCGAGCCTTGGGTGGATCAGGGCATCGTTCATATACTCGGCCAGCGGCATCGGGCCGCCCGAGGCAATACGGTCGCGGAAATTATCAGCTAAGGAGTTCATGTCTGGTGATTGCGCTGGTTTGCCCGGACAATCAGATAGAGGCCGAAAACGATCAGCGGCGCCGACAGCCATTGCCCCATGGTCGCCCCGAAGCTCAAAAATCCCAGATGCGCATCCGGTTGCCGGAACATCTCGACCACGGTGCGGGCGAGGCCGTAACCGACCATGAAAACGCCGGTCAGCAGACCGCTGCGGGCACGCATGCTTTCCTTGCCTGCCAGCCACCAAAGGAGACCGAACAACAACGCCCCTTCCAGCCCGGCTTCATACAACTGGCTCGGATGACGCGGCGCTGGTCCGCCGCGGGGGAAAACAATGGCCCACGGAACGTCGCTGACGCGTCCGAACAGCTCGCCGTTAATAAAATTGGCGATGCGGCCGAAAAACAAGCCCAGCGGCGAAACCACGGCGATGCGGTCGGCAAAGGCCCATGAATCGATACCGCGTTTTTTACAGAAGATAATCGTCGCCACGATAACGCCGCCCAAACCGCCGTGGAACGACATACCGCCCTTCCAGACCGTCAGTACCGACAGAGGGTTTTCCAGGTAAAAGGAAAAATTATAGAACAATACGTAGCCCAGCCGCCCGCCAAGCACGATCCCCAACGTCGCCCAGACAATGAAATCGTCGGCGGCATTCGCATCGGCGGCTTCGGGGCTCCGCACTACCAGCCGCTTTAGCAGCCACCAGCCCAGCAAAAGCCCGGCCATATAGGCCAGCGAATACCAGCGGATGGCCAGCGGCCCAATATTGATCAGGACGGGATCTATATTGGGAAAGGCAATGGAGAAGATCATGGAAGAGGGGGCTTAACGATATGGATCGTCGGTGTTAAGGAAGTCATTAATGTAGAGCGCAACGCCGTCTTCGAGCGAGGTGAACGGCTTGTCGTAGCCGGCGGCGCGAATACGGTCCATTTTCGCCTCGGTGAAATACTGGTACTTGGCGCGGATTTCGACGGGCGTGTCGATGTATTTGATCTCTGCCTCTTTGCCCATCACCGCATACACGGCCTTGGTCAGGTCTTCGAAACTGCGCGCCTTGCCGGTGCCGCAATTGAACAACCCGTTAACGTCCGGGCTATCCAGCAGCCACATGACGACATCGACACAGTCCCCGATCCAGATGAAATCACGAAGCTGACCGCCATCGGCGTAATCCGGGTTATGGGATTTAAAAAGCATCGACGGCGCGCCATCGGCGGCGTTGGGGAAAACCTGTGAAACGACGGAACGCATGCGGTCCTTGTGATATTCGTTGGGTCCGTAGACGTTGAAAAATTTCAACCCCGCCCATTGCGGCGGCTTGGGTTCGTTATCGGCCAGCATGCGTGCCACCCGGCGGTCGAACAAATTCTTGGACCAGCCATAGGTGTTCAAGGGCTTCAGCTTGGCCAGGCCCGCCACCGAGCCGTCGTCGTCGAAACCTTCCCCGCCATCGCCATAGGTGGCCGCACTTGAGGCATAGATCAGACGCACCTGATGTTGCGTGCACCAGTGCCACAAATCCATTGGCAGGCGGTAATTATTGTCGATGATCAGATCGGCGTCGGTTTCCGTGGTCGATGAAATGGCGCCCATGTGGATGACCGCTTCGACGCTCGACGCATTGAACTCAAGAAAGTCGAACAGATCTTCCGGCGCGATGACATCGGTGAGTTCGCGCTTGGCGACATTCAGCCACTTGTTTTCGTCACCGAGATGGTCGCAAACGATGATCTTGCCAAGGACAGCGTTCTCCAGCGCCCAGACGATGTTGGAACCGATAAATCCGGCCCCGCCGGTTACTACAAACATGCGCAATCTCTCTATCTGAACCTTGGGAGTCTTATAGGGCTGCCCAGCGCGTGGGGCAAGAAAACAAGGCTAATCGTTGCGCCGCCGGGTTCGCAGGAACATAATATGGAACACCATACAGGGGAGCCTTCGTCATGCAGACACGCAGTAAAATATTTGACGACCTGGCCAAGGTTGCCGGCGGCGCGGCTTCCAGCTTTGCCGGTCTCAAGAGCGAAATCGACGACATGGTCCGCCAACAGATCGAACGCCTGCTGAGCGGCGCCAACATCGTGCCCCGCGACGAGTTCGACGCCGTCAAGGCCGTTGCCGCCAAGGCTCGCGCCGAACAAGAGAAGCTTGAAAAACGCGTCCAGGCGCTGGAAAAGAAGCTCGGCGTCAAAGCGCCTTCTCAACCCTCCGGCAAAACCAAGGCGAAAAAAAAACCGGCGAAAAAACCTAAAATATAAGGCTCTTCCTTGCTGGCTTTAGTTTTTTGGCGCTTATCCACAAAAAAATCTGGATCCGGCAAAATCGACCCTTGTGGCTGAGTCGGGCTTCGGGCAACCTATCCCTTGTGCCGGGATGGGTAATTCCTACTAAATATAGTATAAATGACTATATGTGGTGGAAGTCTTTATCCAGCTTGGGTTTCAAAAGACGCCATAGGGATAAGGGGGACGGTAATGGCCACTCTAAATGTTCAATACGAATCCTTTTCAGACAATCCTCTCGATATAGTCGAGAATATCATCGAACAGAACGATTGGGCTTATGAGCGACGTAACGACGAGGAAATCGCCTTTCAAATTCCTGGGTCATGGTGTGATTACAGCCTGTTCTTCGCCTGGAACGCTGATGTCGGCGCCATTCATTTCAGTTGCGCCTTCGATATGCGGGTGCCAATAGAAAGGCGTCCCTTCATCCATGAGCTTCTCGCCATGATCAACGAGAAACTGTGGATGGGCCATTTCGGAGTCTGGACCGACGAGGGATTGCCCATGTTTCGCCATGCCATGCCCATGCGTGGCACCCGCGGGCCGACGGAAGACCAGGTCGAGGATCTGGTCGATGTCGCCATCATCGAATGCGAACGCTTTTACCCGACCTTTCAATACGTCATCTGGGGCGGCAACACGCCCGCCGAAGCCATTGCCGCCGCCATGATTGATACCGTGGGCGAAGCCTGATGAGGGCCGCCGGTTAAACAGATGGCGGGAACGCTCCTTCTCACCGGATGCGGCAAAATGGGACGTGCCCTGCTGGGTGGATGGCTCGACCAGGGGGTAAGCGCCGACAATATCATCGTTGTTGAGCCAAACCAGGCAGCCGCCAAGTCGGCGGCAGATGCTTACGGCGTTAATACAATCACCAGCCTTAATGATTTTGATGGCAGCGTTTCTCCGGCGATGGTGGTTTTTGCCGTCAAGCCGCAGGTCATGGACGACGTTGTCCCCCTTTACGCCAAATTTGCCGATGAGGAGAGCCAGTTTTTATCCATCGCCGCCGGCAAAACCATCGCCTATTTCGAGGAAAAACTGGGACCGGGCGCCGCCGTTATCCGCGCCATGCCCAACACACCGGCTGCCGTCGGGCGGGCGATCACCGTCGCCTGCGCTAATGCCAACACCAGTGCCGGACAGAAACGCCGCTCAGGCGAACTGCTGGAAGCCATCGGCGCCGTCACCTGGATTGACGATGAAGCCCTGATGGATGCGGTAACGGCGGTTTCGGGAAGCGGTCCGGCGTACGTCTTTTTGCTGGCCGAATGTCTGGCCGAAGCAGGCGAAGCCCAGGGGCTTTCCGCCGAGTTGTCCCGGCAACTGGCGCGCGCCACCGTCGCCGGCGCCGGGGAATTACTGCATCAGGCAACAGAACCGGCGGACCAGTTGCGCAAAAACGTCACCAGCCCCGGCGGCACCACAGCGGCGGCCCTTGATATCCTGATGGCCGAAGACGGATTGCAGGCGCTTCTTGAAAAAGCCATCGCCGAAGCGACAAAGCGTTCCCGGGAACTGGCAGGCTAGGTCAACGCCTTAAATTTTTGCCGCAATCCCCCCACTTTCGGGTGGCTTTTTTTATTTTTGTGCACTGCAACAATTTTCTTGACAATCACTATATAAACCCTCATATTAAGGCTATGTTGCATTGCAGCATTATAGTTTTTTCTCGGCACTGCCCCGGCAACCGACAGATTGAGGACAAATAAAATGACAACCAAGAACAGCACCACCGGAAATCCTTTTTTCGACTTTGACGTGAGCAAGTTTATGGCCGGTTTCGACCCGGCCAAGGTTGCCGCCGAATTCACCAAGGCGACGGCAGAATTTACCCCCCCAGGATTGAACCAAGGGGTGAACACCGATGCCTTTGTTGATGCACAGCGCCGTAATGTCGAAGCCATTACCGCCGCCAACCAGACCGCCATGGAAGGCGCCAAGGCTATTGCCCAATTCCAGGTGAAATTCATGGAACAAAGCCTGGCCACGGCAAAGAAAGCCATGAATAAAGTTTCCAAGGCAACGTCGCCCCAGGATGCCGCCGCCATCCAGGCCGAAGCCGCCAAGGAAAGCTTCAAAAAGGCCGTTTCCGGATCGCAGGAATTGACCGCGCTGGCGGCCAAATCCAACACCGAAGCCGGTGAATTCATTGCCAAACGCGTTTCCGAAGGCCTCGATGAAATGCAGGAACTGGCGAAAAGCTTCAAGAACTAGATTTTCACTCTTCCTAGCCAACCCCCCGACCTTAAAGGCCGCCCATTGACCGGGCGGCCTTTTTTTTGGAGTCTTGCCAAATCAGGAACCTATCAACGCTGAGGGGCGCCATGGAAATTTCATATGACGATTTTGAAAAAGTCGATATCCGCGTCGGCACGGTGACCAGGGCGGAACCATTCCCCGAAGCCCGCCGGCCGGCCATCAAGTTGTGGGTCGATTTCGGCCCCGCCATGGGTGAGAAAAAGACTTCCGCCCAGATCACTAAATACTATGATCCGGAAGGCTTGATCGGGCGGCAAGTCGCCTGCGTGGTCAATTTCCCGCCACGCCAGATCGGCAAATTCATGTCGGAAATTCTGATCCTGGGTTTTCCCGATGATGCGGGCGAGGTTGTCCTGATGACCCCTGACCGCGAAGTGCCAATGGGCGGCAAGCTGTTTTAAGTAAATTTAAGAGTCCGCCGACGGTGCTTCCAGGCGCCGGGCGACCACGGCTTTCAGTTTTTCCGGACGAATGGGTTTCTGCACGACCTGGAAGCCATGAATTCATGATTAGAAAAGTTTTCCTGCCGCCATCCTAATCAATTAGGGTCACTGGTGAATTGGAGCACTTGGGCTGAATGCATAAAAAACAAATGCAAACTCGACGAAATACGGAACGTCTTTACCGACTTTCGTTGCCACAACGTTTCCTACGTCCTTCCCTTCAGCAATTACGAAGCTATCCAAGGCACTGTTTTGTCCGGGCGTCCATGTGAATACGGTTCCATCATTTGCCGTAACTCGTTTTTCCCTACGTAGCCTTGCAATGCTGTACGCATACTTTCGCGCCGGTGTAGTTACGACACGTTGAAGGGCCTTAATTCCCTTTGGCATGGAGCCATCGTACAGAAATGGGACGCTGGCATCGTCATAACTCACATAAGGGTTTTCCCCGTACCGGCGAATATAAGGCCATTTAGGAACGAGGACCTCCGCCTTTGCATCTGCCCTGGCTTTAAAATTCTTCCAGCTTTCCAGCCTTGCAGGAATGATCTTCAATACCTTCCCTGTCAGTTCTCCAATAATTCCTTCTCCTAATGCCTGTTGCCAGAAAGTCTCAGTTTGTCTGTCGTACATGATCAAATCGCTGTTACGGAGCCTTCCAGTGGTGCCAAAATCCAGCACTCGCCCTTCTAAGCGACGATCAAAAACAATTGCGGCATTGCATAACGGGCAAAATGTCACGGTAATGGGCGTACCTCCAATTTCATCATTCACAATTTCATGCCATGTCATTATTCGTAGCGGATACGCCTTGTACAACCCATTCAAAAAAACCCCGATAACTGGCTCCGTATCCGGTATTGTGAGTTGACTCGCGAGTTCAAACTTCGGATTTTCGATTGATGGGATGCCGTCACGTGGAGGCCCACCGGAAAATATCTCGCTAAAAGCCACGGAGGATTTTGAAAAATTGTTCTTTGGAAACTCGCGCTTCCAGCTTTCAGGTGCTTGAGCAACCACAGAAAACGTAATGAGGAGCGAGAAAACAAAAGCTAAAACCGTTACACACGACTTACACATTGCGACTCATCCCAGAAACTCCCTGGAGCCTTTAGGTAAACCCGTAATAAGGACAGACTTTGTGCGGACAAAACTATTCAGTCTTTATAAAAACTTATCTAAAACTGAGAATGTAATACTACTATCAACTCAAGCTGCCTGTAACCGCCATCACACAACTGTATGCGCATAACCGGGGCGCCTGTGAATCTTAAAGTGGCAGCCGCAGCCGCGCCCGCAAGCCGCCGTTGGGAGACGCGCTCAAGACGATATCGCCGCCGTGGCGGCGGATCACATCCCGGGCTATCGTCAGTCCCAGCCCGACCCCACCCGTTTCAGGGTTGCGC
>JAZFSL010000032.1:0-2644 GCA_036446135.1 Rhodospirillales bacterium
AGTGAGTTGCACCCGGTCCACCGGCGTGTAGAATCAAGCCCCATTTCTTTTTAGGAGCACGCGTGGCTATTTCTTCGATGACCGGCTTTGCCCGCCAGGAGGGGGAAAAAGACTCCTGCACCTGGACGTGGGAGATCAAAAGCGTCAATGCCAAGGGCCTGGACGTGCGCGCGCGTCTGCCGAATGGGTTCGAGCGGCTGGAACAACCGGTTCGCAAACGCGTGCAGCAGCGTTTCAAGCGCGGCAATATCTCGTTGAACCTGAATATTTCCTGGCACAAGGGAGACGCCGGGTTCCGGGTTAATCACCTGGTGCTGAGGGAACTGATGGCGACCTTGCCGGAAATCCGAAAACAGCTACCCGACGCAAAACAACCCAGCATTGACGGCTTGCTGGCCCTGCGCGGCGTTATCGAGATGGTTGAGGAAGATTTTTCAGACGCCGAGCGCGAAGCCCTCGACCAGAATATCCTGTCCGCCCTTGATGCTGGCCTGGATGGTCTGTTGGCCATGCGCGACGAAGAAGGCGGCCGCCTTGCATCTGTTTTAAACGAACGCCTCGACGAAATCGGTGGGTTTTGCCAGGAAGCCGAAAAACTGGCCGCTGCCCAACCCGAAGCAATCAAAAAGCGTCTGAGCGAACAGGTGCGCGCTTTACTGGACGATACGGCGGCTTTATCCGAAGACCGCCTGGCTCAGGAAATCGCCATCCTGGCGTCAAAGGCGGACTTGCGCGAAGAATTGGACCGTCTGGCGGCGCACCGCGTGGCGGCGCTTTCCCTGATGAATGGAAAATCCGACGGCGGCGTCGGCCGCAAGCTCGATTTTCTGTGTCAGGAATTCAACCGCGAGGCCAATACTTTGTGTTCCAAATCGCAAGACACCGACCTCACCCGTGTCGGGCTGGAACTGAAGGCGACGATTGAGCAATTTCGCGAGCAGGTGCAGAACATTGAGTAACGCCCCTAAAACCATTGCCCGGCGCGGGCTGATGTTAGTTTTGTCGTCGCCGTCCGGGGCTGGGAAGTCGACGATCGCTGGTCAACTGTTGAAACGGAGTATGGGGATTTCCATGTCGGTTTCCGTGACGACCAGGCCCATACGCCTCGGCGAAACCGACGGCGTCGAATACATTTTCGTCGATCAGAAAAAATTTGACAGCATGGTCGCGGCTGAAGAACTCCTGGAACACGCTACGGTGTTCGAGAATTACTACGGCACTCCAAAGGGTCCCGTTGAAAAGACCCTGAGTGAAGGAGGGGATGTTCTATTTGACGTTGATTGGCAGGGTGCTCAGGAATTAAAGGCCCACAAACCAGACGACCTTGTCAGTATTTTTATCCTGCCGCCCTCAATAGAGGAACTGGAAAGCCGACTCAAAAGCCGGGACCAGGATTCTGACGAGGTAGTGCAAAAACGCATGGCCAAGGCGACGTCTGAAATGAGCCGCTGGGTGAACTACGACTACGTAGTTGTCAACGAAGAAGTTGAAAGCAGTGTTTCCCAGGTTGTCGCAATTCTCGCCGCCGAACGGCTGAAACGGGACCGCCAGCAGGGTTTGGGTGATTTCGTCCGTAGGATGGGCGTCAGCCAGTAATGGCTTATTGTTGGCTGTAGGCTTGCGCCATCCGGCAAAACTGTTGCACCGATAATTCTTCGGCTCGGGCCGTTGGATCGATGCCGAGGCTTTGCAGATCAAGACCGAGTTTTTTAACGCTGGAGCGCAGCATCTTGCGGCGTTGACCGAAAGCCGCCTGCGTCACCGTTTCCAGGGCTACCCACTGACAAGCCACAAGCGGCTCGGCGCGGGGGATGATGGAGACTACTGAGGACGCGACCTTGGGCGGTGGCGTGAAGGCGTCTTTGGAGATATTGAATTCCAATTGCACCTCGGCCAGCCATTGGGTGATGACTGAAAGACGTCCGTAATCTTTGCTGCCGGGTTTGGCGGCGAGACGGTCAGCGACCTCTTTTTGGAACATTAGCGTCAGGCCTGAAAAAGCCTCGAGGTGTCGCATCCAGCCAATCAGCAACGGCGTGGCGACATTGTAAGGCAAATTGGCGACGATGCGCCGGGGGGCTGCGCCCAACCCCCATATGTCAGTTTCCAGTGCGTCGCCTTCGATGATATCGAGGCGTTTGGGGTAGGCGTCCGCCAGTTCGTGCAACGCCGGGATGCATCGCTTGTCCCGTTCCACGGTAATGACCTTGACGGCGGCTGATTTTAGCAACGAGCGGGTCAGGCCGCCGGGGCCGGGGCCGATTTCGATGACGGTGACGTTATTGAGGTCGCCGGCCGCTCGGGCAATACGGTCGCACAGGTTGGGGTCGAGAAGAAAGTGCTGGCTGAGAGATTTTTTCGCGCCGAGGCCATGGCGTTTGATGACGTCTCGAAGCGGTGGAAGGTTGGGCACCGGGGCCGGCCTTCAGGCGGCCAAGGCGGTGGCGCGATTGCGGGTCATCAGGGCGGCAAGGTCGAGCGCCGCCAGCAAGCTGGTTGTATCAGCCTTGCCGGTGCCAGCGATATCGAACGCGGTGCCGTGATCCGGCGACGTTCTGACGAACGGCAGCCCGAGCGTCACGTTGACGGCGGTTTCAAAAGCGATAGCTTTGATCGGGATTAACGCCTGGTCGTGATACATGCA
>JAZFSL010000033.1:0-8196 GCA_036446135.1 Rhodospirillales bacterium
CTTGATGTCCCGGGCGTGACAGGCTTCGGCCACATCGACAGCGTATTCGAGGAATATCACCGGATCGTTGTAGGTCACGGCAACGGATTTGCTGCCGCTCTTAACCGCCGCCTCGGCGATCATTTCCGGTGACGCTTGTTCCTGCAACTTATCGAATTCGCGGGACTTGGAAATATCCCAATTCTGGCAAAACTTACAGGTCAGGTTACAGCCAGCCGTGCCGAAACTGAGCACCGGCGTTCCCGGCAGGAAGTGACTGAGTGGCTTTTTTTCGATGGGGTCGATGCAAAACCCCGACGAGCGGCCATAGGTCGTGAGCACGATCTCGCCTGATCGGCAGGCACGGACAAAACACAACCCCCGCTGCCCGTCGTGCAACTTACAAAAACGGGGACACAGATCACATTGCACACGGCCATCGTCCAGCGCGTGCCAGTAGCGCCCGGAAAAGGCGTTGGTTAGGTCTTTATCCATCATCATCGCCGGGGCCATCCTCGCCCTCCGCATGAACCTTGTGTTTGACGATTTCGAACTCCGTATGCGGGCAGAGCGCATCGTTGAAAACGTGATTTCGGGCCTGTTGTTCGGTCTCGAACAGGCCGACGGCGGGGCCGTCGAAGGCGCCATCGGTGTTTTTATAATAAAGTGCGTAAAAGTGTTTTTCGCTCATGGCCTTTGACCTTTGACTTCGGTACTCGCCAAGCTTACTTATTTATTACCATCACCAGGGGCATGTTGGCTATGAACCAGATCAGAAAAGCCGCAGTCGCCGGGCAATTTTATCCCGGCACCGCCACTGAGCTGGACACCGCCGTCAGGGGGTTTCTGAATGCGGCGGAAACATCCTCCGACCCTGTACCGAAAGCCATCATCGCCCCGCATGCCGGCTATGCCTATTCCGGCGCCGTCGCCGCCAGCGCCTATGCCCGCCTGGCGCCCGCCCACGCTATCATCAAACGCGTCGTCCTGTTAGGCCCGTGCCACCGGGTCGCCGTGCAGGGGCTGGCGCTTTCCGGCGCAGATGCGTTCGAGACACCCTTGGGTCAAATTCCCGTCGATACGGATGCCGCCGCCGAAATTCTCAAGATGGCGCAGGTCCAAGTGTTTGACGCCACGCACGCAGAGGAACACAGCCTCGAAGTCCACCTGCCGTTCCTGCAAGTAATCTTGGACGATTTTTCCGTCGTCCCGCTGGTCGTCGGCGATGCCTCGCCCGAAGACGTCGCCGACGTAATCGAGGCCCTTTGGGGGGGGGAAGAAACATTGATCGTCGTCAGTTCCGATCTCAGCCATTACCTTGATTACGATGCGGCGCAACGGATCGACACCGAGACGTGCCGCGCCATCGAAAACCTGGACGGGGCGGCGATTTCCCCTGATGGCGCCTGTGGACGCTTTCCCGTCGGTGGATTGCTGGAAGTGGCGAAACGCCGGGGCTTAAGCGCCACGACGCTGGACCTGCGTAATTCCGGCGACACGGCGGGAAGCAAGGACAAAGTCGTCGGTTATGGGTCCTGGGCTTTTCAAAAGGCGCCGAATAGCGACAAAGAATCCACAGGCGCGCTGCTGGCAGAGCATGGCGCCTCGATTGTCCGCCTTGCCGCCGCCACCATCTTGCATGGCCTAAATCATGGCAAGCCCCTGGACGTGAAAGCTGATGACTTTCCGGCAGCGTTGCTGGAAACCGGCGCCTGTTTTGTCACCCTGAAACGGGCCGGTATTTTGCGAGGCTGCATCGGCAGCGCAGAGGCCAGGCGTCCGCTTTTCGAAGATATCGCCGAAAACGGCTATCGCACCGCCTTCAAAGACCCCCGCTTTCCGGCCCTGAAGATGGATGAGCTGGAAGGGCTGGATATGTCCGTTTCCGTCCTCAGTCCGCAAACTGAAATGAATTTTTCCGACGAGGGCGATTTTTTGAGCCAGCTTCGCCCCGGCATCGACGGTCTGGTGATTGAGGACAACAACCGCCGCGCCTTGTTTCTGCCCTCCGTCTGGAGGCAATTGCCGGACCGGGCGACTTTCACCCAGCATCTGAAAGCCAAGGCCGGTCTGTCGAAAGATCATTGGTCAGACACGTTCCGGGCATGGCGTTTTGAAGCCGGTGAGGTTTCCGCCGCCGAGCTTGATGATCCAGCCTCGCTTTGGCGTAATTGACATACGGCCCCAGCCGGTGACAATCAATTATTACGCAGGCCTCGCCGCAAAAGGAGAAAAGCGTTGCTGAATATCGGACTGGACCTTCTCGAACAGCTCGGCGACATCGCCAAGCGCGCCGGCCAGGAAATTATGAAAATCTACGAGACCGATTTCTCCGTCGAGAAAAAAGCGGATGAGTCGCCGGTCACGGAAGCTGACAAAAACGCCGAGGCGTTGATTATCAATTCCATCCGCCAGGGCATCACCAACAAATACCCCATCATCGGTGAAGAGGCCTTTGCCGCCGGTAATATTCCAGACATCACCGATACGCCTTTTTGGTTGGTCGATCCGCTCGACGGAACCAAGGAATTCGTCAGCCGCAATGGTGAGTTTACCGTCAACATCGCCATGATTGACGCCGGCCGCCCGGCGCTCGGCGTGGTCCATTCGCCGGTGCAAAAACTCACCTATTGGGGCGCCGCCGTCGGGGCCTTTGCGCAGGTCGGCGACGAAGATGAGAAAATCATTGCCTGCCGCCAGGCCGACAATGATGCGCTCATCGCCATGGTCAGCCGCTCGCACCGAACGCCCGAGACCGATACCTTCCTGGCCGATTACAAAATTGCTTCGGAAACCAGCGCCGGCAGCTCGTTGAAATTCTGCAAAATCGCCGAAGGCGCCGCCGATATCTACCCGCGTCTCGGCCGGACCATGGAATGGGATACGGCCGCCGCCCACGCGGTGCTGCATTTTGCCGGTGGCTCCATTACCGATGTCAACGGCAACGAGCTTCATTATGGCAAGCCCGGCTTTGAGAATCCCCATTTCATCGCCTGGGGCTCCGGGATCACGAAGCCGGCCTGAAGTGAGCGATGACCGGGCCCCGATCTTCGCCGCCGACGCCGACAGCATTTTCGCCGCCGCCGAAATACTCAGCAATGGCGGGCTTGTCGCCTTCCCGACGGAAACCGTCTACGGCTTGGGCGGCGATGCCACCAACAAGGCCGCCATCAATAATATTTATAAAACCAAGGGCCGTCCCCGAAGCAATCCGCTGATCGTCCACGTCAAAGACACCGCCGCCGCGCGTGCCATCGTCGGCTTTAATGAAAACGCCGAAAAACTCGCCGACGCCTTCTGGCCGGGTGCTTTAACCATGGTCCTGAAAAGACTGGATGGCGTATTGTGTGCCGACGTCAGCGCCGGGCTTTCAACGGCGGCAGTGCGCCTACCCAACCATCCCGTGGCATTGGCGCTGCTTGAGCAAGCTGACCTGCCGATCGCCGCGCCCAGCGCCAACCGAGCCGGACGCATCAGCCCGACGGCGGCAGGGCATGTCGTATTTTCCCTGCCCGGCCCTGAGCAAGCAGGACCGCAGATGGTCCTCGACGGCGGGCCGTGCCGGGTCGGGCTCGAATCCACGGTCATCGACCTGAGCGGCGCCAGCCCCGCCCTGCTCCGCCCCGGCGGCCTCGCCGTTGAAGACATTGAAGCCGTCGTCGGACCCTTAAACACACATTCCCCGGACGTTCCGGACACACAAGCCAAGAAATCTCCCGGCATGATGGACCGCCACTATGCGCCGGAACTGCCGTTGCGTTTGAACGCTGAGCACGTAGGCCCCGGCGAAGTCCTTCTCGGCTTCGGCCCAGAGGCGCCGCAAGAGACCATGAACCTCAGCCCCACGGGCGACCTGAAAGAAGCCGCCGCCAACCTGTTTGCCATGATCCGCAGCCTCGACGGGCCGCCTTTTAGCGCCATCGCGGTGATGACCATTCCGGAAACGGGGTTGGGCCGGGCCATTAACGACCGGCTTCGGCGGGCGGTGATGCCCGAACAGGCAATCAACGACTAAAAAGGATGTTTCAGGCCGTGGTCTGAGACGGCACGACTTCAACGTCGTCTTCCCCGCCGACCCGGGCCGGCAGCAGAAGCGCCGACAGAAAAACCAGGCCAGCGGCCATGGCCAGCACCACCATCAACGTATCAAACCCGCCACCGGCGGCAAGAATGCTCCGGGCCACGATCAACGCCAACGCCCCGATCACCAGGTTGAGCATAAATTTTACCGACAACACCTTTGCCCGCCAAACGTCGGGGACATAGCGCGACAAGACCGCGTCGGTGATGGGAATTTGGCCGAAGACGAAGGCCATGGCCAACACGGAAGCCAGGAGAAGTCCATAATCGCTCTGCGTTGCCATGATCCCGATCAACACCGGCTGACCCAAGGCGACACACAGCAGCACCGGCTTGACCCGGCGCTTGTCGATGATACGCCCAACGGCCAATTGCGACCACGCGGCGATGGCGTAAACGATGGCTGCCAGCCCGCCGGTCACGGCGACATCGACACTGACGCCGGGCATGGAGACCTCAAACATGCGCGGGATAATGAACGTCATGGAGCCGAAGACAAAACCACCGGCCGCCGTCACCAACGCCAAGGAAAGCATTGCCCGTTGCCAGCCGGGTACGAAGCCGACCAGGGCCTTTTCGCGCGGGCTCGGCTCCGGCGGGCGCATGCGACCGGCACGGACAAAAGTCAAAAAGCCGAGGCCGATGAGGATCGACAACATGCCAGGCAAAACGAAGGCCAGCCGCCAGTCATATTCGGCCAGAACAATCCCGGTGATCAGCGGCGCCGCCGCCACCCCCATGTTTCCCCAGACACCGTTTGCGCCAAGCCGCCAGCCGACCTTGCCGCCGCCCTCGACAACCATGGCGATGCCGACCGGGTGGTAGATGGAGGCGAACGCGCCGATAGTCGCCAGACCGACGGCGATCTCAAGCGGCGAGCTAGCGAAGCTGGTGGCGATGGACGCCAAGCCGATACCGATGAAGAAGACGCAGATCATGCCGTTTCGGTTCCACTTGTCGGCAAAGTGCGCGGCAACTGGCGCACCGGCCCCGAACAGCAACAGCGCCGGCACCCCGTAGGGGATCATTTCCGCATAGGCGCCATCCCTGGCCAGCCCAAAGCTGATCCCGGCGCTAAATGCCGCCTTGGCGAAGATCAGCATAAACAGGTGATCAACAAAATGTCCGACATTGAGGAACAGGTAGCGGGTGCGTTGGTCGTTTGGTCTGGGCATGGGGGATTCCTTAAAAGGCGGTTTATCTTATTCCCGTTTCTTTTTAACCGTTAAAGATGCGACAATCTTTCGATATTATGACAATTTTTGTCGAAAATTTGCCAAATCGGGAGTATGATTCAAAATGCCGATTTCCTACGAGGTTCGCCGGGTTCAGGACATTCCCCGGCCCATTGCCGCAACCGCAACGGAATATACGCCCGGCGACACGATTGACTGGCACAGCCACCCGCGCGCCCAGCTCATCTATGGCATCGAAGGCGTCTTGACCGTCCATACGCAAGCCGGACGCTGGGTGTTGCCGCCGGAACGCGCCGTCTGGGTGCCGGCAGGAACAAACCACCGTTCTGACATCGCCGGGCGGGTCAGCATGCGAAGCCTGTTCGTCGTCGCCGACGCATGCCACGCCATGCCGACGGCATGCTGTGTCGTCATTGTGTCGCCGTTGCTCAGAGCCCTGATCCTTGAAGCGGTCAACGTGCCCAAACTTTACGACCCCGACGGTCCCGATGGGCGGCTGATGAATGTCATCCTCGACCAATTAGGAAAATTGGAAGCGACGCCCTTGTACCTTCCGCTTCCGACCGACCCCCGGCTCAAACGCGTCACAGATGGATTGAGCCAGGATCTGAGCCGACGCGCGGGGCTGGATGCCTGGGCTGAAACAGCCGGGGCCTCGGCGCGCACGTTGGCCCGGTTGTTTGTCAAGGAAACCGGTCTCACCTTTCAGGCATGGCGGCAACAGGCAAGATTGCTGAAAGCACTCGAATGGCTGGCGGCGGGAAAACCGGTGACAGCCATCGCCTTGGACCTGGGCTATGAAAGCCCGAGCGCTTTTAGCGCTATGTTCAGGGGTGCTCTGGGCATGCCGCCGGGGCGATATCTAAAATCCAAGACTTAGAAATAGGGCGAACGCATTTCCGAATCGCTGTGATGTTTGATTACATTGCCCCCGTCACCCCATCCCAAGCAAGTTTGATCCCGGTGATCAACAAAAGACCGTAACAGACGCCGTAAAAGGCTTTGTCGGAAACGCGTTTTTGCAGCCACAGGCCGATCCACACGCCGACCGGGGCCAGCGGCAGCAACACAAGCGACGTCGTCAGGTTTTCGGTATTGAACTGTCCCAGCAACGCATACGGCACCAGCTTCATCCAGTTGACACCGGCAAAAAATATCGCAACCGTGCCGACAAAGACGCGTTTTTCCAGGCCCTGGGCCAGCATATAGACGTTCAAAGGCGGCCCGCCGGCGTGGGCGACGAAGCTGGTGAACCCGGCCAGGGCAGCCCAAAACCCGCCCCGCAATTTGTCCGGACCTTTCGGGACTTTCCTGGGCCGGAACTGGAACCAGTAATCGAGCGAAAAGGCCAGTGCGATGATGCCCAGCAAAAGCCGGATCGTCGACACATCGAGCAACCCGAACCCGGCCCAGCCGAGCGCAATCCCGATGACGGAGGCCGGAAGAATGATTTTCAGGTGGCTCCCGTCAAAGGATTTCCGGTAAACCCAGACGGCCATGACGTCGATAGCCATCAGCACCGGCAGCATCACGGCGGCGGCCTGTTGCGGCGGCACGGCTAAAGACATCAACGGCACCGCCAGCACCACGACGCCGCCGCCGAAACCACCCTTGGAGATGGCGGCAATCAGGATTGCCGGACAGGCCAGCGCATAAAACCAGTAATCCGCAATCACGGCTTCAGGGGCTTGTGACCGAAATTGACATCAATCGTCAGATTTTCGCGGATGGTAATATCCTTGCAATCAATACTCCCCGCGTCCGTGCCGTTGGCGTCGGGTAGGCAATTGGCCGATTTTATGACGCTCTTTGATTCAGGCTCAAAAGTTGTCCAGCGCCGGTTGTTGGAAGGTGACTTGACCTTGAAACGCTCTTTGATCCGCCACACGGAGGCATTGGAGCATTGCGCCATGAGCTGGGCTTCGGTTCTGGCCTCCTTGGCGAAAATGCCGACGCAGGTCTTGAATATGTCGTTCAGGCATTGGTGAATCTGCTCGACGGTTCCACCCTTGATCCATTTATTGCTAATCGGAAACGTCTCGCCCCCTTGGTAAATTGAACCATCGCCGCCAATTTCGGCAATCTTGATGTTGATATCCAGTTGAAAGGGCTTTGGTTTTTCACCGCGTTTCCATGACGGTTGCTCAAGAAGCATATCAATGGTGATGAAAGTGGCGTTGCCGTCAATGTCATCATCGCCGCGCTGGCGCTTGAATATCGGGTAAATATCAATTTTCGGAATATTCAGCGTGAAAACGCAAACGCTGCCACCATGAATGGCATGGGCGGGCATGGGCGACAGGGCCACACCCATCAACAGGCATGAGAGCAGGACAAAACAAGATTTGAAAATACCGGCGCTGGTGCTCATGCGTTTTCCCCATTATCTTTATTTTAGGATTTGTTCCCGGAGTTTAACCATAAATGGCCGTTTCTGAAATTTTTTTAGACCAGCTAAAAAGAATCGTCGGGCCGAAAGGTTGGACAACGGACGCTGCAGGTCTTGAACCCCACATTATCGAGACCAGGGGGTTATGGCGAGGCAACTGCGACATCGTCGTCCGCCCGGCATCCACGGATGAAGTCGCGAAAGTCATGACGCAGTGCCATGAAGCGGGCGTCGCCGTCGTACCGCAGGGCGGCAATACCGGGTTGACCGGCGCCGGCGTGCCGCAAGGCGGCGTCGTGTTGTCGCTGTCACGGATGAACAAAATCCTCGACGTTGACCCGGTCAACTACACCATGACGGTGCAGGCCGGGTGTGTTCTGGCCGCCGTTCAAGAAACGGCGAAAGAACAAGGCCGGCTGTTTCCGCTCAACTTGGGGGCGCAAGGCAGTTGCCAGATCGGCGGCAATCTTTCGACCAACGCCGGCGGCGTCCAGGTGCTGCGCTACGGCAATGCCCGCGATTTGGTGCTGGGACTGGAAGTGGTGCTGGCGG
>JAZFSL010000034.1:0-3790 GCA_036446135.1 Rhodospirillales bacterium
TGTTACTCCACACAAGGGTTGCTGTGTGGCTATGCCCCTAGAATTGCCCCTGTACGGATTTCAGGAGGGGGGGGTCTTACCTGTTACGTCAATCAACGGTGATTGTATGACAGGCTAACTCTTTGAAATCACTCCCACTCTATCGTCCCCGGTGGTTTCGAGGTCACGTCATAAACGACGCGATTGATGCCCTTGACTTCATTGATGATGCGGTTCGACACATCGGCCAGAAACTCCATGTCGAAATGGTAAAAATCCGCCGTCATGCCGTCGGTTGAAGTCACGGCCCGCAAGGCACAGACATAATCGTATGTCCGCGCGTCGCCCATGACGCCGACGGTTTGCACCGGCAACAGGACAGCAAATGCCTGCCAGATGTTGTCATAAAGCCCGGCCTTGTTGATGGCGTCGCGGTAAACAGCATCGGCATTGCGCAATATCTCAAGCTTGTCGCGCGTCACCCCGCCGGGCAGCCTGATCGCCAGTCCCGGCCCCGGAAACGGATGCCGCCCGACGAAGGCTTCCGGCAGGCCCAGCTCGCGGCCCAAGGCCCGGACCTCGTCTTTAAACAATTCGCGCAACGGTTCGACCAAATCCATGTTCATGCGTTCGGGCAGGCCGCCGACGTTGTGGTGTGATTTTATGGTCACCGAAGGCCCGCCGGTGAACGAGACGCTTTCGATAACGTCGGGATAGAGCGTCCCCTGGGCCAGAAAATTCGCGCCGCCTATCTTTTTGGCTTCTTCTTCAAAGACGTCGATGAACGTGGCGCCGATAATCTTGCGCTTTCTTTCCGGATCATCAACGCCTTCCAGCTTGCCGATAAACAGTTCCGATGCGTCGCGGTGGACCAGCGGAATGTTGTAATGATCGCGAAACAGGCCGACGACCTCATCGGCTTCGTCCTTGCGCATAAACCCGGTGTCGACGAACACGCATTGCAACTGTTCGTCGATGGCTTCATGCAACAACACGGCGACGACGGAGCTATCGACGCCGCCCGACAGCCCGCAAATGACCCGCCCCTTGCCGACTTGTTGGCGGACCTTGGCGATTTCCTGCTCTTTGAACCCGGCCATGGTCCAGTCGCCCTTGCACCCACAAACCCGGTGCGTGAAATTTTCCAGCAATTTCGCCCCGTCGGGCGTGTGCACGACTTCCGGGTGAAACATCAAACCGTAATAGCGTTTTTCGTCGTCGGCAATGGCGGCATACGGTGCGCCGTCAGACGTGGCGATGGTGCGAAAGCCCGCAGGCGGCGTATCGATGCGATCGCCGTGGCTCATCCACACCTGTTCGCGGTCGCCGGTGGCCCAAACACCTTCGAACAGTTCGCAGTCTTCTTTAACATCGACAAAGGCGCGGCCGAATTCACGGTACTCCGACGTCACCACCTTGCCGCCCAGGGCATCGGCCATGGCCATCTGTCCGTAACAAATGCCCAACACCGGCAGGCCCATCTCGAAAAGCCCGTCCGGCGCTTTCGGCGTATCGATCCCGTGCACCGACGCCGGCCCGCCCGACAGGATAACGCCACGAGGGTTGAAGTCGGCGATGCTATCGGCGGTGACCTTATTATAAGGATGAACTTCCGAATAAACCCCCGAGTCACGCACCCGCCTAGCGATCAACTGCGTCACCTGCGACCCGAAATCGATAATCAGCACGCGCTCGGCATGCAGGGCGTCATCTTCATGCCCAGGGGGCTGGGTGTGAGAAAATAAGGGGGCTTTTGTTTCGGCCATTGCGATATTTACCTTATGAACGCGGGAAAGGGCAAGAGGTGAGGACGGGCGCAGCCCGGACCGGGGGGAAAAATGAGCCAAGAAGCGTGGACCGGCGCAGCCCGCACTTCGGGCGTCTCTGATTAGCCCCCAAGTCATGATGAGCTATGAGGACGCCCATTCTGTGGCTGACACATTGAACCAGCTTGAGACAATCAAGAGCCAGAAAGCCGTTCACTAGTCTTCTGTCTTTTTATTTCGCAGTAACGTCCTCACCTCACGCCAGACGCTGAGCGCGTAGTTGTCGCCATCCTTCTGCGATTTCATGATGCCGTTGCTGGCAGCCTGAATTGCGCTGTCGAGCCCGTTTTCCTGAATTAGATATTTGGCAATATCTGAAGGATCGTCTTTTAAATTAGTCATTAAGGGCAGCCACGGTCGTTTTAGAATATGCCTTATTCCGGCATCAGATCATTTTCACGCCTGAACGCTTCTAAGTCTTCCTGAAGTGAGAATTTTTCGTCCTCTTCAATGTCAAACTGAACTGCAAAACCGTCATCCCATTCCCGAACAACTGAAGCAGGAAAATTACCAAAATCATCTATGACAATTTCAACTAACTCATCATCAGCTTCTGAAAGGCTCCCATGAACAGAAGCACCCCCAGCAGACATATCGTCTAAATCTCTGGAATGCGTGTGTTGAACTGTTTTGATATCGACTACTTTTTCAATATTATGCCGTTCCCATACACGACGTTCTTTTCCATCCATTAATTTGCCTCCCTAGTCATTATCTTCAATGAAACGGATTAGAAAACGAGAATTTTAAACGGCGACAGCGATGGCCACGGATACGCCTTCGATGCGCGGCTCCGATAGCGGGGTCATGTGGACAACGGGCGGGCACAGGAGTCGGCAATAGCCTTCACGTTCCTCAACGCTCGACGGACGACGGAAGCTACCCCCCAAATGGGTCCACAACGAGTCGTCAATGCCAAAAGAAAAAAGGCTAATTTTTTTCATCCCAAGTCCAAACTAGGGCTAAATAATCGAGATGAATATTAAGGAATTTCTTCGTAACCCGTCAAGGCTGCTTCTAAGGATTGCGCCCGATCCAGCCGCCGCCGAGCATCCTATCGCCATCGTAGAATACGCACGCTTGTCCCAGCGATATGCCAGCCTCCGGGCGGTGCAACGCCAATATTGCCGCACCATCGGAAAGGCTTTTCAAAGTTGCTCCCACCGGCGTTCCCGTGGAGCGGACCTTGACGCTGATCTCCATTCCAAGAACAGGGATTTCCCCTTCTCCCAGCCAGTTGATGTCGCCGACGCTGACGGTTTCGGTGAGCAACGCCTGTTTCGGCCCGGCAACGACGCGGTCCGTATCCGCCTCCACCCGTACAACGTACAGGGGTTCCGGCGCGGCAATGCCTAATCCCCGGCGCTGACCGACGGTGAAATGGATGATGCCGTCGTGGCGTCCGATGACATTGCCTTGCAGATCAACAATATCGCCGGGGTCCACGGCACCCGGGCGCAGTCGCTCGACAATGGCAGCGTATGATCCGTCCGGAACAAAACAAATATCCTGGCTTTCTGGCTTCTCAGCCACCGACAGGTTGAAGCGTTCCGCGTGGGCCCGAGTTTCCGCTTTGTCCATGGCTCCTAGGGGAAAGCGCAGAAATTCAAGCTGTTCGCGGGTCGTGGCAAAAAGAAAATAGCTCTGATCCTTATTGTTGTCTTTAGCCCGATGCAATTCGGGGCCGGTTTTGCCTTCCACCCGGCGCACGTAATGGCCGGTAACCAGCGCGTCGGCCTCCATTTCCCGGGCCGCGCCCAACAGGTCATGGAATTTAACCGTCTGGTTGCACCGGACGCAGGGAATGGGCGTTTCGCCGGCCAGATAGCTATCGGCGAATTCCTCGATGACAGCTTCTCGGAACCGGCTTTGGTAATCGAAGATGTGATGCTTGAAGCCCAGCGTCTTGGCGACACGCTTGGCATCCAGGATATCGACGCCGGCGCAACATGCGCCCGTGCGGCCCTCAGACTCGCCGTTATCGT
>JAZFSL010000035.1:0-3086 GCA_036446135.1 Rhodospirillales bacterium
CGGTCTTTGATTTAATTCTGGCCCCACCTTCGGAAATGTCGGAAATCGAACATTCCCAGGCCCTACCCTCTTCGTCGTAAAGAACGCCACTGAGCAACGTCCGTAAGCGCTCTGTATCTCTGTTATCAGCCATGTTTCTTTACTCTATAGTGGTAAATACTCACATTAGCGTCAGGTTATGAATAATATATTAAAAAGCCGTAGGATTGGCTGAAAACGAGCTCTTTGCTACCCATCACAACCATGTCGTGTTAATATCCTTGAGCGGTAGTTCAACTTGGGGGGAGAGGGGGCTATGCTTAAAATATCAGGTAAAAGGGTGAGCCTTTCAGGATACGCCATTTCATAGCGTATAAAAATTTCGCTAAAAATTTCATGATATAAACGAAAGATTAAGAAACGACTGAAAATATAAGCAGGATCGCATTCTTAATTAAGGTTGGTGACAAATGGGTAGCTTCGTTCTGTTTGGTGTAGCAATATCTTGGGTTCATGCAGGTATTGTAGGCATGTTAGTTTTTGCCGTTGTAATGTATGTGGTGTTAAAATAATGAGTAACGGCATTCTATTCTACGCTTACAATAATGAAGACAATAAATAGCTTAGCCTTCCTCTTTTAGTGATATGTGGTCTCCGTGCGCTTCGTCTTCCTATGGTTGCGGATTGCATAGCTAAAAAAGCCGCGAAACAGCTTCCAGTGATTACTAGTCACCAAAAAGGGCCTAGCAGTTTCCAGCTAAGCCCTTGAAGTAAATGGTGGAGCCGGACGGAATCGAACCGACGACCTCTACAATGCCATTGTAGCGCTCTCCCAACTGAGCTACGGCCCCACAATAAATAAAACAGGGGATTTTTTGGGCCCCCTGTAGGTGTTTGTTAAATCTTGTCTTCGACGCCGTTGTCGATGTGTTCTTTGACTTCAGACATATCGTCGTCGTCTTCGCCCAGGTCGGAAGTGTCTTCGATCAGGTCATCGTCATCATCGTTATCGTCGTCCATGTCATCGGCGTCAAGAACGACCTCGTCAGGCGCATCATCGTCATCGTTATCGACGGGTATCAGAGCCTCATCTTTTTTGTCCTCTTCGGCGCCATCATTTTCGGCAATATCTTTTGTTTTCTCAGGAACAACCGCTGCCGGGGTTTCAGCAGGCTTGGGGGCTGGGCGTCTTTTCTTTGGCGGCGGGGTGGAATTGAACGCCGCGCCGCATTTCGGGCATTCGATTTGCTTCTTGTTCAAGTCATAAAACGGCGCGCCACATTCTGGGCATTTCCGCTTGGTTCCTAATTCTGATTTGGCCACCCGTGATCCTCCATGGGTATAATCTACAATTCAGCATGCCAATTGCCATGTTCCTCGTGCTCTGTCAAAAACAAAAAAGCCGTTGTGGGATAAAAAAAGTTCGTTTGAAGCCTCGTACCTGTTTAAAACTCATCGGATTGGGAGATTATTTGACGTGACGGCGATGATATCTAGCAAAGTAAAAACCCTTCACGGCATTATTGCGGTGCCCGGTGACAAGTCGATTTCGCACCGGGCCTTGATCCTGGGCGCGCTGGCCGTCGGTGAAACCCACATTCAGGGCTTGCTGGAATCCGAAGACGTTGCGGGCACACAGACGGCGGTAAATGCATTTGGCGCCCAGGCCGGGCGGCAAGCCGACGGCACCAGGCGTGTTGTCGGGCTTGGCGTTGGCGGTTTGCGCGAACCCAGCGATGTGCTCGATATGGGCAACTCAGGCACGGCGGTGCGATTGCTGATGGGGGTGGCGGCGACGCATCCGTTCACCACCACTTTTTCCGGCGATGCGTCCTTGTCGGCCCGTCCCATGGAACGTGTTATGGGGCCGCTCAAGCAAATGGGCGCGCAGTTTACGGCCCGCACCGGCCGTTGTTTGCCGATCACCGTCACCGGGACGGCAGACCCCGTTCCCATCGTCTATGAATTGCCGGTGGCATCGGCCCAGGTAAAGACAGCTGTATTGCTGGCCGGCTTGAACACACCGGGTAAAACCACCGTTATCGAGTCGGAACCGACGCGCGACCACACGGAACGAATGCTCGTCCATTTCGGCGCCGAGGTCGTGATCGAGGAAGGGCCTGATACGGGAAAGCACATCACCTTGAGCGGACAGCCGGAACTTACGGCTAAGGAGATTTTTGTTCCAGGCGATATATCGTCAGCAGCCTTTCCAATGGTGGCGGGGCTGCTTGTTCCTGGTTCCGCCGTTACGCTGAGCGGCGTCGGCGTCAATCCGCTGCGCACCGGGCTGATCGACACGCTCAGGGAAATGGGAGCCGCCATCAGTCTTGAAAACGAGCGTCTGCAAGGCGGCGAACCGGTGGCCGATATTGCGGTTCAGGCATCGGCCTTGCAGGGCATTTCCGTGCCGGCGGCGCGCGCCCCCTCGATGATTGATGAATACCCCGTCCTGGCCGTTGCCGCTGCCTGCGCCACCGGGGTGACGCGCCTGCAAGGCCTGGCCGAACTCAGGGTCAAGGAAAGCGACCGCCTGGCGGCGATGGCCAAAGGCCTGACCGATTGCGGTGTCACGGTCGAGGAAACGCAGGACACGCTGACCATCAATGGTTTAGGAGGGGCTGTTCCGGTTCCCGGCGGCGCAACCATCAACGCCAATCTGGACCACCGCATTGCCATGGCCTTTCTGGTTTTGGGTATGGTGGCGCAAAAGCCTGTTGGTATTGACGACGGGGCGACCATGGATACCAGCTTTCCGGGATTCCAGGACTTGATGAACGGTCTCGGGGCGGCTATTTCCTCTTCGCAATCATGACTAATAAACCGATCATCATCGCCATCGACGGCCCGGCGGCGGCCGGCAAGGGAACCTTGGCTCGCCGGCTGGCGGAGCATTTCGACCTGGCCTATCTGGACACCGGCCTGCTGTATCGCGCCGTCGGCATGAACGTGGTCCGCCAAGGCGGCGACCCGGAAGACGCTGACGGCGCTGAAAACGCGGCGAAAGCCTTGAAGCCAGCTGATCTGGGGGCCGCGGACCTGAGAGAAGATGCTGCCGCCGACGCGGCGTCCCGGGTATCGGCGATTCCCGGCGTGCGCGCCCAATT
>JAZFSL010000036.1:0-2753 GCA_036446135.1 Rhodospirillales bacterium
TGAGGCCGACTTCGGGACAGTCGGCTTCGGCAATGTGGGGGCCGGGGTGAATGGGCGTTGTTACCTTGCCGATGGCAGCAATTGTGCCGGGGGTATCTTTTTCGCGTTTGCGGCCGGATTTTTTTTCGGGGTCGATAAAAATATCCGGAATCACGCCACGCGCCTGGAGGGTTTTGCCGTCGGGCCCGTAATACAGCGCCGTGGTCATTTTCAGGCCGCCTTCGACGGGTAACGGCAAAATCGTTTGAACCGAGCCCTTGCCGAAAGATCGTACCCCCATGAGAGTAGCGCGCTTGTGAAATTGCAGCGCGCTGGCGACAATTTCAGACGCCGACGCGGAACCGGCATTGATCAAAACCACCAACGGCTTACCATTGGCCAGATCGCCGTTTGCGGCCTTGTGCGAGCGGTAATGTTGCGGATCGCGGCCCCGGATGGAGACGATTTCGCCCTTCCCCAGGAAGCTGTCGGCGAGAATCAGAGATTGGTTCAACAGGCCGCCGCCGTTATTGCGAAGATCGAGAACGACCCCAGCCAAACGGGGGCCAAGTTTTTTATTTATATCGGCGAAGGCTTTTTCAACGCCCGGTTCCGTGCGTTCGGAGAACCGGCTGACGCGGACATAGCCGATATCGTTTTCAATGCGCCAGCGCACGGCCTTGATCTTGATGATGGCGCGAACCAGGGTAACCGGAAAATCGGACGTTTCCTTGCGTCTGATCATCAAAGTAATTTCCGACCCAGGATGGCCGCGCATTTGGTGCACGGCCTCGGCCAACGTGCGGCCTTTGACGGCGACGCCATCGACATGGGTGATCAGATCGCCGGGCAAAAGCCCAGCCTTTTCCGCCGGTGTTCCTTCGATGGGGGAAACCACCTTGACTAATCCGTCTTCCATGGTGATCTCGATGCCGAGGCCGCCGAATTCGCCTTTGTTGCGGACGAAGTATTCGCGGAATTCATCGATGTTCAGGTAAGACGAATGCGGATCGAGGGAGGAAACCATTGTATCCAGGGCGCTCTCGATAAGTTTCTTTGGCTCCAGCGAGCCGGGTTTCGGATTTTTTTTCCGAACGCCCCGGATGGCGGCGTCGATCAAGGTTGCGTCGGAGACCTCGGTAACATATCCAGCCCGGACCCGGCGAAAGGCAAACCCGAAATAATCCAGGCGTTCTCTTTTGGTCGGTTCGCTCGAATAGACTTTATAGACCGTCTCAAAGCGTTGCAGTTGTTTGAGGGCTTCCGGCGACAGCGGTTTTTCATCGTTGTTAAGGACATTGAGAACGCGGGCCAACGTTGACTGCCCGGCCGAGCACCCGTTCAGGAGCGGGGCCAGGGCCAGGATAAAAAGCATGCCCAGGATAACCCCCAGACGTTTCAGAAAAATGCCCCGTTGTTTCATTTTTCAAAATTATCCATCCGTGGTGGTCTACGTGACCAATCAAGATTCTTGGAAATGCCTCCCTAAGCATCATGCCCAACTATGCATATAGGGAAACCCCGTAGCCGGAACCAGCGAGCATCAAACCATAAATTTAGTGAATATACGAATGATTAAGGGCCTTTAAGTTCACGCACCAGCCATATGGCGGTCGAAAACAGGGCCACCGCGCCCAATTGATGCAGGGCCGCCAAGCTCACCGGCACAACCAGCAACAGGGTGAAAATGCCCAGTGTGACCTGAATAATCGCGACGCCGAGCAAAACATTCACCGCCTTTCTTGCCCTGATCGTAAGCACGTCGCCTCGCGCCTTGAGCCAGAAAATCACCACCGACAGAAAAGTTGCAATCGCCAGAACACGGTGATCGAACTGCACCGTAGTGATATTTTCAAAGAAATTGAGATAAACTGGGCTAACATCTAACAGACCGTCAGGCACCCATTGGCCGTCCATCAAGGGGAAAGTATTGTAGGTCAACCCGCCATCAAGGCCGGCGACAAAGACGCCGGAAATGGCGGTCAGGGAGATCAATGCGAGCAGCGCCCATACTGGCCGCGTGAACGCTGAGCCGCCGCTATCCTGGGCGTCCGGTTTCAGCAAGCCAATGGCAAGCCAAAGAATGAAACCCAGGATCGCCAAGGCCAGGCCAAAGTGAGCCGCCAACCTGTATTGGCTGACATCGGGCCGCAATACCAGCCCGCTTTTAACCATGTACCAGCCCATTACGCCCTGTAAGGCCCCGAGCACAAAAAGCCCGATCATTTTGTGCGCCAAAGGCCGGGCGATCCAGCCTTTGAAAGCGAACACCACCAGCGGGACAAAGAAGGCAACGCCGATGACGCGGCCCCACAGGCGGTGCAGAAATTCCAGCCAGAAAATGGATTTGAATTCCGCCAGGGTCATGCCAAAATTATTTTTCTGGTATTCGGGAAAGGCGCGATAGCGGGCAAAAACGGCTTCCCATTCGGCTTCGGCAAACGGTGGCAGCCAGCCCGTCACCGGTCGCCAGTCAACCATGGAAAGGCCGGATTGCGTCAGGCGGGTGACGCCGCCCAACACGATCATAACGACAAGCATGGTGGCGACGGCAAATAGCCAAACAGAAATGGCCTTGCGGCGATGAATTTCGTCAGTCATGGATACAGATTAAGCGTCCGGGGCCTGAATGTCCCGCCCCAGTGCTCGCGCCAGCAACATATAGACCTTGCCGACATCGGAAGACAGGAAAGTGCTTTTCAGCAGGCCTTCCTTGTCGCGCTTTTTGACTTCTGACAATAGCGTTTCGAATTCCTTGAAGTAGCGCGATACGT
>JAZFSL010000037.1:0-3462 GCA_036446135.1 Rhodospirillales bacterium
GAAGTGATCGACGCCTTCCATGACGTGCAGCGCGCGCGCCAGGATCAGGAACGCTCCATCAACGAGGCGCAAACCTACAAGAACGATATCGTGCCCAAGGCCAAGGGTAAGGCGCAGACGATGATCCAGGCGGCCTCGGCTTATAAGGAAAAAGTTACCAAAGAAGCAGATGGTGAAGCCAAGCGGTTCCTGTCGGTGTACAACACTTACAAAGACGCCAAGGACGTGACCACCCGGCGCTTGTTTCTGGAACGCATGCAGCAGGTATTGAAGGATTCAGAAAAAGTCATCATTGATAAAGGTCAGGGAGGTTCCGGCGTAGTGCCTTACCTGCCGTTGCCGGAACTGAAGAAACGCCAAGGGGGAGCAAAATAATGAAAAAGCCAGTTTTTGCCATCTTCGGCGTTATCATCATCGGCCTGGGCGTCATCGTCTACAGCTCGATTTATACCGTGCACCAGACGCAACAGGCGCTGGTCCTGCAATTCGGCAACCCGGTGCGCGCCAACCCCAACCCGGGTTTAGCCTTCAAGATGCCGTTCATCCAGAACGTCGAATACTATGACCGGCGTATTCTCGATCTCGACCCGCCGGTGCAGGAAGTGATTTTGGCCGATCAAAAGCGCGTCAACGTCGATGCCTTCGCGCGCTACAAAATCGTCGATCCGCTGGAATTCAGGAAACGCGCCGGGACCGACGCTAACTTCCGCCAGGTCTTCGGCAACCGGTTGAATGCGTCTGTCAGGGCCGAAATCGGCAAAATTCATCTGGGCGATATGCTGACGGAAAAACGCGCCCAGGTCATGAACATCATCTCCGGGCAGATGAAGGCCCAGGCCGCCGAGTTCGGCACGCAAGTGGTTGATGTCCGCATCGGGCGTACCGATCTGCCGGAGGAAACGGCGCAGTCGGTTTATAACCGCATGCGCTCAGACCGTATCGCGTCGGCGGCCAAGTTGCGCGCCGAAGGTGAAGAGCAAAAATTGAAAATCCAGGCCCTGGCCGATAGAGACCGCACTATCATCCTGGCCGACGCTCAACGGGAATCGGAAATCCTGCGTGGTCAGGGCGAAGGCGAACGCAACCGGATTCTGGGTGAGGCTTTTGGCAAAGATCCCGAGTTCTTTGATTTTTACCGTTCCATGGAAGCCTATGGCGAAGCGTTTGGCGAAGGCACGACAATGGTGCTGAGCCCGGATTCCGAATTCTTCCGCTTCTTCGGCACCGAAAAGGGAAAGAAATAGAAAGCCACAACAGGCGGCGCGATGGTCATGGATGACCTGATTGTCGCCCTGGCGCTGGCCATTTCCATCGAAGGGATCGCCTATGCGTTGTTTCCCGACGCCATGAAACGGATGATGAGCCAAGTGCTGGAACAGCCTTCCGGCGTCATCCGTTGGGTGGGGTTAATGGCGGCATTGGGCGGCGTTTTTGTTTTGTGGCTGGTTCGGGGGTAGGGGGGCGCCAAGAATGCCCCGCTATTGTCCCGGAATCGCCATTGTTCGACCATAATTTTGGGCCACGTATAGGTTCCCGGCTTGCAAGGGCCCATACATAAGGATTAAATCGCAGCCTCCCGAGGCTATCTCCGGGCTGCTTTATTAGGATATTGAACACCATGACGAATATTGCTTTGGCATTCCCCCGACCCGATCGCTTGTTGGCTGGCCCCCAGGCCCTTTTTCCGGCCGTTTTTCTGGCTCTTTTCCTGGCTTTTGGGGGTGCTTCCGTAGCCCACGCCAAGGCCACGCCGGACAGCTTCGCCGACATGGCCCAGGAACTGCTGCCGTCCGTGGTCAATATTTCGACGACGCAGGTTATTGAAGGCCGCAGCGGCATGGAAATGCCGAAACTTCCGCCGGGCTCTCCGTTTGAAGATTTTTTCAAGGAATTTTTTGACCGTAATCAGCCCCAGCAACACTCGCGCCGGGCGACGTCGCTGGGGTCCGGGTTTATTGTTGATGTAAAAGGCTATGTCGTCACCAATAACCACGTCATTCAGGACGCTGACGAAATCACCGTTATCCTGCATGACAACACCAGGCTCAAGGCGGAACTGGTCGGGCGTGATCAGAAAACCGATCTCGCCGTGCTCAAGGTTAAGGCGGACGACAAATTGAAAGCGGTGGGCTTCGGCAATTCTGACAAATCGCGCGTCGGTGACTGGGTTATGGCCATTGGTAATCCTTTTGGGCTTGGCGGTACGGTCACGGCGGGGATTATTTCGGCTCGTGGCCGTGACATTAATTCCGGCCCCTATGATGATTTCATTCAGACAGACGCGTCCATCAACCGGGGCAATTCCGGTGGGCCGATGTTCAACCTGAAAGGTGAGGTCATCGGCATCAATACGGCCATCTTCTCGCCGTCGGGCGGCAGCGTCGGCATCGGATTCGCCATTCCGTCGTCGGCCGCTTACCCGGTCGTCAAACAGTTGATTAAACACGGCGAAGTCAAACGCGGCTGGCTGGGCGTTCATATTCAAAGCGTTACCGAAGAAATTGCCGAAACGCTGGGCTTGAAAGAAGCCGCCGGCGCCTTGGTCGCCAGCATTATTCCCGGCGGACCGGCGGAAAAGGCAAAAATCGAACCCGGCGATATCATCTTAAAGTTCAATGGCAAGAAAGTCGGTGAGATGCGGCGCCTGCCCCGGATCGTCGCCGACACGGAAGTCGGCAAGATGGTTTCCGTAGAAGTCTGGCGCAACAACAAGATGGTTATGTTAGAAGCCAAGATCGAGGAACTGGATGACGCTGCCGCCAAAGTGGCGTCCCGCTCTGCATCCTCTGGCAAGGCGGTCGAGGAAAAGGTCGAGGCGTTAGGCCTGAAGCTGTCCTCCCTGACGCCGCCGCTCAGGGAAAAATACCAGTTTGACAAGGGCGCCAAGGGCGTCGTCGTCACTGCTGTGGAAGCCAATGGCCTGGCGGCACAAAAGGGTATCCGCCCCGGTGATATGATTATTGAAATCAACAAGGATGAGGTTTCGACCCCGTCCCAGGTCATCGACAAGGTCAAGGAAACCCAAAAATCCGGCCGCAAGACGGTGTTGTTGCTGATCGAAGGCCAGGGCGGCCTGCGCTTTATCGGTGTTCGCCTGCCGAAAGGCTAAAATTTTTTATCAGGAAGCGATCTCGTTCTTCCGGTAGCCCTGCATAAACAGGGCTGCCCTTAAGTCCGTATGCTCGATCGTCGCGTTTGCGGCGTCTTTGGCAGCGGGCTTTCCTTTGTAGGCGACACCTAAGCCCGCCGCTTTAATCATCGCTACATCATTGGCGCCGTCGCCGATGGCAAGCGTGGCGGACAGGGGGATGTCTTTTTCTTCAGCCAGTCGGGTCAATGTTTGCAGTTTGGCCAGGCTGTCGACAATGGGTTCCAACACCCGCCCGGTGAGCCGCCCGTTGGCAATTTCGAAGCGGTTGCTTTTGTCCTCGGCAAACCCGGCCAAGGCTGCCACCGGCCCGG
>JAZFSL010000038.1:0-2520 GCA_036446135.1 Rhodospirillales bacterium
GCAGAGGCGGAAGACGCATTAAAGCGGAACCAGGATGAACTGGAAGACCGGGTGACCGCACGTACCGAAGAAGTCGCCACGAAGACGGAACTTCTGAAGACCGTCCTTGACAGCTTGAGTGACGGCATTGTCGCCTTCGATAAAGACCTCCGGCTTATTGCCGCCAATGACCGGCTCCATGACATTCGCGGTTATCCCAAGGAAATGGTGACGGAAGGGACTCCGTTTGAGGATTTTATGCGACACGACGTGGCCAACGAGGAATTTGGCCCCGGCGATCCTGAAAAAATAAACAGGGAAAAGATCCACAAAGCCGGGCAGTTTCTTTCCCATGAATTCGAGCGCCAGCGTCCAGATGGGAGTTATATCGAAGTGCGGGGTGGGCCAATTCCCGGCGGCGGTTTTGTGAGCACCTATACGGATATTACGGAGCGCAAGGATGCGGAGGATCTGAGGAACAAGCAGGTCGCCGAATTGGATGACGCCAGGAAAGCGACACTCAATATGATGGAGGACGCCGAGGGGTTGCGGAAGCGGGCCGAGGGGTTACGTGACGAGGCGGAGGCGGCGACAAAGGCCAAGGCATCGTTCCTGGCGACCATGAGCCACGAAATCAGAACCCCCATGAACGGCATCATCGGCATGGTCGATATGTTGGTGCAAACCAAACTGGAAGACGACCAACGCCAAATGATGCGCACCGTCCGGGATTCCGCCTATGCGCTGCTGACCATCATCAACGATATTCTAGATTTCTCGAAAATCGAGGCGGGCAAACTGGAAATGGAGGCGATTCCTCTGTCAATCCGCGATGTCGTTGAAGGTGTGAGTGAAACCCTGGCGCCGAATGCCAACAAGAAGGGTATAAAAATCAACATTCATGTTGACCCAAACATTCCTGACGCCGTGCTGGGCGATCAGGTGCGAATTCGTCAGGTGTTGTTCAATATTGCGGGCAATGCGGTCAAGTTTACCGACGAAGGCCGGGTTCTTATACGTGCGTTTTTGGTGCCGTCAAAGACCAAGGAAAAAGTCACCGTCCGATTCGAAATCATTGATTTTGGAATAGGCATCTCGAAAGAAGCACAAGCCGAGTTGTTCAAGGAATTCTCCCAGGCCGAAAGTTCAACCACTCGGCGTTTTGGCGGCACAGGCCTTGGATTGTCTATCAGTCAGCGGCTTGTCGAGATGATGAAAGGGGAAATAGAAGTCGAGAGCGAACTGGGCGAAGGCTCTAAGTTTATCGTAACGTTAACCTTGCCAGCTGCAAATGATCACGCCATCAAGAGCGATGGCCAGGATTTGTCGGGGCTGAACATCCTGTTTGCGAGCAGTGACGTCGAGGAAAGTGAACTGGATGCAAGTATATTACGCCATTGGGGTGCGAGCGTTGCAGTTATTAAGGATATAGCTGAGATGAGGCCCTTATCCCTCGAGGTAGCAGGTCAGGGAACACCATTTGACATCATCGTGATGGACGGCACTTGGCCGCGGGAAGCCCGGATCGCGGAGATTAAAGCGGTGCAAGATGAAAAGGATTTGGCTAAAACCCGGTTCGCATTGTACGACTCGGGACGAAGCAAAGCCGAGCGCGAGGACATCGCCAATACCGTCTACATTGAATCTAATCCGCTTAGGCGCGCCTCGTTCGTCCATGGCGTCGCCGTCGCCGCCGGTCGTGCCAGTCCTGATATTTCCTATGAAGACGATGAAATCATCGTTGAGGCCGTTGAGGTTTTGAGCGTCGAAGAAGCGGAAGCAGCGGGAACATTGATTCTGGTCGCCGAGGACAACCCTACCAACAGGGACGTTATCGGTCGCCAACTCAAATTGCTTGGCTATACGGCGGAATTTGGCGATGACGGCAAACAGGCGTTAAAGGCATGGAAATCAAAATCATTTGCCATGTTGTTGACCGACTGTCATATGCCGGAAATGGATGGTTTTGAATTAACCCAGGCCATTCGGAAAACTGAAAAAGGACGCGATCATCAGTTTCCCATTGTTGCCATTACGGCCAGTACACTGGAGGCCGAGGTCGAGCGTTGTTACGAGGCGGGAATGAGCGATTTCCTGGCCAAACCGTTGGAGATGCCGAAGCTTAAAGCCGCCTTGAAAAAATGGATGCCGGTTGGGTCGGGGCCTGTAAAAAAAGGCGAGAGCGAGCCAATCGTTGAATCGCCGGAGCCATCCGATAGCGGTGATGACCCCATCGATTCACCCATCGATCCCAATGCCCTGAAAAGTGTCTTCGGGGATGATGAGGGAACCTTCAAGGAAATCCTTCAGGATTTTATCGAACCGGCCAATAACAATATTGGTGAGATCCAAGCCGCCTTTGCCGAACATTCTGCGGACGGCGTCGCCAAGGCGGCGCACAAACTTAAATCGTCGTCCCGTAGTGTCGGCGCCATGGAATTGGCAGACATTTGCCTGGCGCTGGAAATGGCGGGCAAGGCCGACGATTGGGATGAGATTAAAAAAGCCGAACCACGCCTGACGGGCGTTATGGACTCCGTC
>JAZFSL010000039.1:0-6500 GCA_036446135.1 Rhodospirillales bacterium
TTACCAGGGAAAAGGAAACATCCGGCTTGGAGGCGGCCCGGCGCAACAATTCGATGGCGTCAATCAGAACGATCAACAACAGAAACATTAAAAACAGAACGGCGAAACTGACTAGAAAATTCCTGCCAATATAAAAGGAAAGGGTGGTTGAGAGGCGCATGGTCTATTTATCCCCTCACGCCTGCGCCGATTCCGCTCCACTGGAGCGCCGGCGTGGATGGTAAACCATAAAAACGTATCCCAGAATGATTGGCAAAATACCGTGCAGGTACAAGAGCGGCACCAAACCCAGATTTTTAGCGATCATGCTTTCAAGGCCAAGGGCACTGCCCTGTAAGGTGACCATAAGAGTAACGGCCAGTGCCACCCGGTAGGACTGAGAGTGCCTTGAAAAACTTCCCGATATCAGGCACGCCAGGCCGATCAGGGTGAAACCCAAATTGGCTAACGGCGAAACCAGCCGCTTATGACCCTCGACGATGAATTTCCCGAATTCCTTGGCTTTCATGCCGTTCGAATATTTTTCAATATTGAAGAGTTCCTCAAGGCTTCGTTCCCTAGGTTCCCGAAAGCGGCCCCCAATGGACTCGTTGTCACTTGGCAAATCAAATGTATAGCGATCGAAATACAGGATCGACATTTTGTGGGTGGTCTTGTCGACGGATTGCCGGTTGCCGTTAAACAGGAGCACCCGCGCCCCTTCCTTGGTGTTGACCATCGCCCCCTTGCGGGCCATCAAGGTAAAGGAGGCTTTTGCGTCCCGTTGATCACGGACCAGGATCCCCTTCAACTGTCCGTCATTGGTCCGCTGGCGGACATAAACGGTGATGCCTTTACCGATTTGGTTGAAAGCCCCTTCTTTGAGCAGAATATGGCTGTAGTTGTAACGGATGTCCCACTGCATTTCCCGGAAGTCGGAATAGGATTGGGGAACAATTTTTAAATTCATAGTGTAGCCAAGGGCCATGACCAACAGGGCCAAAATCAGTGCTGGCTTGGCGAGGTCGAATTGGCTTAGGCCAGCGATGCGCATGACGACCAGCTCGCGATCGGTAATCAGTTTCGAATACGTAAACACGACGACCGTAAACAGCGCAATGGGCAGCACAATGACCAGAAAATTCGGCAACAGTAGCATCGTCAGGTAAACGAACATCCCTGCCGTCAGCCCACGGTTGACGATCATTTCAATGAAACGCAATGACTGCGACAGCCAGATTATGCAGGTCAGACCCGAGGTCACCAGGATCATCCCCACGAACAACTGACGCAGAACGTATTTTGTAAAACCGTTCATAGCCCGATCATGGCCCGATCATGGTTGTTGAATCCCGGCCAAATTGTAGGAAAAATGTTATAAAATCAAGGATTAACGGTATTTATGAATTCCCCAATCCGTCGTCAGTCTGCGGGGATATTGAGAACGCTGTACTCCGGCCCGGTGATCCAACTGCCGAAAATTAACTCGGCGACGACCAGCAACATGGCGATCAGGGCGGCGTTTACCACGATAATTTAACCGATTTTCCGCATTTGCCTAAAACCGGCCAACAGCAGCCCATCCTCGGGTGACGGTATGGCAAAGCCCCTTTGCCTGAACCAGAATGTGGTCGGCAAAAAAGCGGGCGGATACCAACTTGGCTTCAAGAAATGCCTTGTCCTCGCCTGGGGTATTTTCCCGAAGTCGTTGCGCTGCCCTGGCGCCGGCGCGCGCCATCATCCAGCCGCCGGCGGTAATGCCGAGAAGGCGAAGATACGGTACTGCGCCCGCCCCAACGGCCTCGATATCGTCGCCGTAGGTAGCGACGATCCAGTCCGTGGCTTCTTCCAGCGCATCGACGCCCGCTCCAAGGGCTTGGCCGATGGCGGCAAGGTCGTCGTTATCATCTGGTATATTCTCGCCAAAAGTCCTGATATCGGCAATCAGGGATTTGACGGTACCGCCCTTTTCCCGCCCGACCTTGCGGTGGATCAGATCATTGGCCTGGATACCGTTGGTGCCTTCGTAAATGGCTGCGACGCGGACATCGCGTAGGAATTGCGGCGCGCCTGATTCTTCTATGTATCCAGCGCCGCCAAAAACCTGCATGCCGGTGTTGGCGACATCGATGCCGGTGTCTGAGCCCCATGCCTTGACTACCGGGGTCAACAGATCGACCAGGGCCTGTTTTTCCCGGCGCACCTCTTCGTCCGGATGGTGTTTAGCCATATCCAGAGCGGCAGCGGAAAAATAGGCCAAGGCCCGGATTGCTTCCGTCTGTGCGCGCATGGACAGCAACATGCGCCGGACGTCCGGGTGTCGGTCGATGGTGACGGACGCGCTTTCATCCGATCCGACGGCTCGGCTTTGCACGCGCTCGGCGGCATAGGCGCGGGCATGCTGGCAAGCGTGCTCGGCAACACCGACGCCTTCCAGCCCGATGGCGAGGCGGGCATTATTCATCATCGTGAACATGTATTCGATGCCGCGGTTCTCCTCGCCCACCAGATAGCCGATAGCGCCCTCATTATCACCGTAAGAAATGACGCAGGTTGGGCTGCCATTGATGCCCATTTTGTGTTCCACAGACACACAACGCAAATCATTACGATCGCCCAGGGTGCCGTCATCCTTGACCAGAATTTTGGGTACCACGAACAGCGACAATCCCTTGACGCCTTCCGGGCCGTCCGGGCTGCGGGCCAACACCATGTGAATGATGTTGGCGGTTAAATCGTGCTCGCCGTGGGAGATAAAAATCTTCTGCCCGGTAATCCGGTAGTGGTCTCCATCACGGACGGATTTGCTCCGCACCTTGGCCAGATCGGACCCGGCCTGGGGTTCGGTCATGTTCATGGTTCCGGCCCAAACACCCGACACCAGCTTTTCCATGAAACGCGCCCGAAGGTCGTCGGACCCATGCACGGACAGTAATTCAATGGCGGCCTGGGTTAAGGTCGGGCACAAGGCAAACGCCATATTGGCCCCGTGCCAGATTTCGAAGGTCGCCGTCGCCACCAGCGCCGGCAGGCCCTGGCCGCCGAATTGGGGATCGAAAGGAACCCCGTTCCAGCCGCCGTCGATGAATTTGCCATAGGCTTCCGGGAACCCCTTGGGCGTGCGAACGACGCCGTTTTCCAGCACGCAGCCTTCCTCATCTCCGCTGCGGTTCAAAGGCTCCAACACTTCCGAGCCCAATTTCCCGGCTTCTTCAAGGATGGCGTCCACCAAGTCAGGTGAGACATCCTCGAACCCCGGTAACCGGGCGATGGCGTCCAGATCGGCCAGTTCGTTGATGACGAACCGCATATCGGCAAGCGGTGCTTCGTAGGCTGACATTCAGGGACTCCAGTTTTGATGTCCATGTCAAATGAACACCAACGAAAGGCCTAAGTCCAGGCACCCGCAGGGGTTTAAACGGATTAATTACCGAAAAGTTTTTTCAGGCTTTTTCCGGCGTCTTCCACACCTTTGCCAACCGTTTCACTCGCCCCTTCGACGGCTTTTGATGCACCTTCCGTTACGGCTTTGGCCGCTTCGCCGGCCCCTTCCATCATCTTATCCAGGTTCAGCGCCCCGACGGCGGACCCCGCGCCCTTTGTCATTGAGCTGATGATTTTTTTGGCCACTTCAGAGGGGCTGGCGCCTTTCTCTTCCTTGCCGATATCTTTCAGGTGCACATTAGGCAATGGGGTCGACATAGCCTTTCCCTTGAGGAAAGCTGCACTGACATTAATCTGTCCGTCACGGATATAGAGATTTTCGATCACCAGTTTAGGGCCTTCGCTACCCTCTTTCTTCTTGGAGGACGAAAACTGTTTCGCGTAGCTATCGACATTTTTCTGGATGGCGTCGATGTTGGAACCGCTGCCGCCAAGCTCATAAGTCACCTGCGGCTTGGAGATGACGATTTCCTTGATAACGATGGGGTCCTGTCCGATTGACCCGATATCAAGCTGAACCGAAATGCCACCCAATTCGAACGCAGAAGGGGTGTTAAATCCCTTGGGGTTGCCGACTATCATGCCATTCAGGGCGCCGGAACCGGATTTCAGGGAAATATCGACGCTGCTGAGTGTAACCTTGGCCTGGGTCGCTTCCGTGCCGACCCTTTCGACGGCTTCTTTGACTAGGGAATCCAGGTTGGAAAGTAGGAAAACTGCAATGCCGATGACGGCAGCGACGGCGACAGCGCCGCCGATAAGAAATCCGCGTTTCATGATCTTATTTCTCCACCAGTGGGGAATGGCCGGGGCCAGGTTGGATGCTATGTTATGCGTGGCGTGTTGAAAAAACCAGCCGGAATTAATTTTTCGATGCAGGTTTCGGTTGCGGGCGGGTGAAGACCCAGGCCTTATCGTCGGACACTGACGGCTGGAAAACATAGCCGCCTTCGTTGAAGGATTTTAAGTCATCCGGCGATTGCAGGCGGTTCTTGATGATGTAGCGCGCCATGGACCCGCGTGCGCGCTTGGCAAACAGCCCCAAAACCTTGGCGGTGCCGTCTTTGACCTCTTTAAACACCGGCGTAATGAGCGGGCCGTTCAGGTCGTCTTCTTTGACGGCCTTGAAATATTCGTTGGAGGCCAGATTGATGACGCTGGGGTTGTCCTGTTTTGCCGTCACCTTGTTGATGGCATCGGTCAATTGGCCGTCCCAAAAGCCGTAGAGGTTTTCGCCTTTAGGTGGTTGGAACCTGGCGCCCATTTCCAGGCGATAGGGCTGGATTAAATCCAGCGGCCGCAACAGACCGTAGAGGCCCGAAAGAATCCGCAAGCTGTCCTGGGCGAAGGCCATGTCGTCTATGTTTAACGTCGCCGCCTCCAACCCGACATAGGTATCACCGTTGAATACCATCGCCGCCTGTTTGGCGTTGGCGAGATTAAAGGGCCGGGAAAATGCCTTGAAGCGATTGTAATTGAGGTCCGCCAGTTTGTCGCTGAGCTTCATGGTCCGGGCTAGTTCGGCGCGGCTCAGGCGGCGCGCCGTCTCGACGAGAATTTCAGACTGTTCGAGAAATTGCGGCTGCGTATGCTTGGACGACAGGGCCTCGGTTTCGAAATCAAGTTTCTTGGCAGGGGAGATAATGGCGAGCATATTGAGACCCCGGATTCGGTGAAAACTCTGCTTTGGATATAATGATTATAGCTTGCGTATTGAAGGGGAAAACATGTGATTAGGGTTTTTGGCCTGAAAAATTGTGACACCTGCCGAAACGCCCTGAAATGGCTGACTGAAAAAGGTCTGGACCACAGCTTTCAGGACTTCCGCAAGGACGGCCTGGAGACGGCCATGCTGGCCCGCTGGATCAAGGCTGTCGGCTGGGAAACTCTGCTCAACAAACGTGGCACCACATGGCGGGGGTTGCCTGACGGCGACAAGGAAGGCGTCGATGAGGGAAAGGCGGCGGCCCTGATGCTGGCCCACCCGGCCTTGATCAAGCGCCCAGTGTTCGAATTCGGGAAAAACTTCATCATCGGGTTCAAGGACGAACAGCGGCAACAGTTGCTTAAAGCACCTTGCCGGGGTTCATGATGCCCTTGGGGTCGAAGGCGTCTTTCAAGGCTTTCATCAATTCCAGTTCGGGGCTGCCCTTGTAGCGTTTCATCTCGTCCACCTTCAACTGGCCGATGCCGTGTTCGGCGCTGAAACTGCCGCCCAGGCCGTTGACGATGTCATGGACTATCCGGTTAAAGTGATCCCATTGATCGAGAAAAGCATCCGCGTCCATGTCGGGTGGCTGGCCCAGGTTGAAATGGATATTGCCGTCGCCGAGATGCCCGAAGGCGACGGTGCGAATGCCCGCCATTTCCGCCTCGACAGCCGTTTGCGCCAGTTCCAGGAATTCCGGCACCTTCGATACCGGTACCGAAATATCGTGTTTGATGCTGGCCCCGCAGGTGGGCTGGACTTCGGGAACGGCTTCGCGGATGCGCCACAGATCATCGGCTTGCCGCCCGCTTTCGGCGATGATGGCGTCTATGGCGATGCCGTCTTCAAGCGCCCCTTCCAGAACGCCTTCAAGAGCGTCGCGAAGCGCTGCGCCGGCGCCGGACAGCTCAATTAGTGTATACGCATTGTATTTTTCCGTGAACGGAGGTTTAACCCCGGCGCCATGCTCGATGGCGATTTTGACGCTTTCGGCATTCAGGTATTCGAACGCCGTCAGGGCGTCGCCGCAATTCTCGGAAAACTTCTGGAAAAGCTGCAGCGCGCTTTTCCCATCCGGCAACGCAACGAAGGCGGTTTCCCGGCGTTCAGGCCAAGGGAACAATTTCAGCACGGCGGCGGTGATAACACCAAGCGTTCCCTCGGCGCCGATGAACAGGTGTTTCAAAGCATACCCGGTGTTGTCTTTGCGCAGTGCCTTGAGGCCGTTCCAAACCTGCCCGTCCGCCAGCACCACTTCCAGTCCCAGCACCAAATCGCGGGCATTGCCGTAGCGCAGCACCTGGACGCCGCCGGCGTTGGTCGAAAGATTGCCGCCGATCTGGCAACTGCCTTGCGCCCCCAAGTTGAG
>JAZFSL010000040.1:0-7285 GCA_036446135.1 Rhodospirillales bacterium
TTCTCCACTCCCACGGTGGCACGAACTCACCCCGCCATAAACCTTTCCGAGAAACCTTAGCAACTTTCTCGTCGCCCACATAGTCCATCGAATACCGCCTATACGCCAATGCCCAACCTTGCCGCACCATCTTGGCGTTAAGATCGAATGGCCCCGCATAGCAGATAGCGATCAGTCGTCTATATCTGTCCCGCTTGTCGCCCTTGCAGGTAATCCAGTGGTTCCCGATTAAGTTAGCAAGGGCGAAGGTTGCGTCCTGTCCACAGCGCCATTCCTTGCCGTCTTTGTCTTGGCAGGTTTGTTTGGCTTCCGGTGCGTCTATTCCATGCAACCGGATGCGTTCACCGGCTATTGCAATAGTGTCGCCGTCAATAACTCGTGGCTTGCCGGTGACATCGGCCATCGCCACAGACATGGGCAAGAGGAGGGCTAGGGTGAGGGCAAAGCGCAGCATTGGGGGATGATAGCAGATTGCCCGCTAGTGAATAATGTCCGCTTTACCCCCGAAAGCGGACATTTATTAGAGGCTGGGAAAAAGCTTCAAATACAAGTGTGCAGCACAGAAATACATTGAGTTGTAATGTATAATTTATTACAATCAAGAATAGTTACAATTAACAGTTGCTAATATAAACTTTTGCTCTCGGGGGATTGATGGCTGTTTTAGAACCCATCTTGTGGTCTAGCTACGTGGTTGTGGTTTTTACGTTAGCTTTAATTGGGGCGTTCTTTTTATTACCTATTATTTTCCTTCTTACGAAATTCAATATTCCCTTAAATTCAAAGGCACCGATGGAGATCTGATCCCCGCGCTTTTAAAATAAAAGCGTTCTGTGAATATTTCCGCTTTTGGCTATTAACGGACTCTTTGCCACACCCTGAAAAACTTCCGCTTTACCCCCAATAACGGACCTTTTTGGTGTAGTCGAAAAGAGTCTGATAATGACCCTTAGCGAACCTTTGTGATCAGCCTATAGAGTTTGATAGACCAGAATTTGAGGGCACATTGTATCGTCCAGTTGATGGACTTCTTTAGGATGCCAGCCAGGCACCTCGAAGGTATTGCTTATTACCAATGTCCCCGGTGCGAGTTCTGCTTCCAACCGTGGTTTCAGTTTTTCAACGCCTTGGCTATAAAGATACATGCACACCGCCACTGCATCATCCAATGGAAGCAATTGAATGTTGCCACGTCGAATTGTCAGGTTAGGTCGGATACACAACCGCGCCCTTATCAACATATACAACCAGGGAAGGGGCGAAAGTTCGTAGGCAATCACTTCACATTTAGGAAATTTTAAGGCTAACGGGAAGGCAAGGGCACCCCACCCTGCACCTAATTCGTAAATTGTTCCAATGGTATCGGCGGGAAAGGCATCTAACATGACCTTCCGTGCCTGGCGCGAACTGGGCACCGGCGAAATTCCTGTAATCGCACAGTAGATTAGGGAAATTGAAGTTCCCAAAACAACGAGGACCAAGATACCGACGCTGACCCAATACTCGATCAAAACTCATTCACTTCCGTATAAAATGGAGCTTGATGATAGCCGAGTAGGCCGGTTCTGGTAACCCGCATCCTAATGTCCGCTTTTGGCTATTAGCGGACATCTAGCCCCACCCTAAAATATGTCTGCTTTACCCCCGAAAGCGGACATTCAGAGGGTAGTCGTAAAAGGTCCGCTTATGACCCAAAGCTGACATTCAGTGAATTAAGGGAATAGGTCCAAATTACGGTACCCCGTCTTGAAAACCGCGATCAATGCTACCATTCACGAACTTGCGGATTTCTGTCTTGTTCTCTCAAAATCGAGATATGCCTTTCTGATGACCTCATCCTTGCCCGTCATCCAGGTTTTGTAATCCTTGTCCTCTTTCAAGATGTGATTTACGAGCCAGTCCTCCAAGAAATCAGCAATATTCTTGACATGTGACGCCCCCGGCTCTGAAGGGAGTTCGTCCGCAAAGTCCAAGACTTTATTCACAAACTTCCGGTGCTTCTTTCGGTGGTCTTTCAAGTCAGGGTAGCCACAGACTTCCATCAGCGTTTCCTCACGCTTTAAGTGGTAGTCCGTGTATTCATGGAGGTCGCCCAGCGTTTTGCTAATGATTTTACCCGCGTCCTTATCCGTGCTCTTCACCGATCGGAAATTTTCAACCAGATCGAATAGACGCCGATGATCCGCGTCTAAAACCTCCACGCCAACGCTCATGTCAACACTCCATTTAGATTTAGTGCCGAGGTCTGTTTTTGGACCCTTTTCTGCCACTGGTAGGGTGATGGTGAATTTGGCGCCACCGTCTGCGTTCTCGACCTCGATAGTTCCACCCATATCGTGGATGATGCCGTAGCTTACCGACAGGCCCAGCCCGGTGCCCTTGCCTAACTCCTTGGTGGTGAAGAAGGGGTCAAAAACCTGATTTATGACCTTTTCCGGTATGCCGCCACCATTGTCGAAGACGGTGATCCGGACCCAGTCATCGCCGCCGTAACCGACCGCAATAGTGATCTTGCCTCCGCCGTCGGTAGGCCTCCCCTTAATGGCGTCCCGCGCGTTGGTCAACAGGTTCAAGATTACCTGTTCAATCTGCACCTGGTGGCCGAGAACCTTCGGGAAGGTTCCGGACAGGTCCGTCACCAGCTCGATATTGGCAAGCCGTATTTGCTCGCTCATCATGCTGAGTGTTCCTTCTACCGCATTGCAAAGATCCACTTCATAGGGGTTTTCATCCGATTTGCGCCCAAAAATCCGCATATGGTTTATGATGTTAGCGGCGCGTTCCGTCTGGCTGGTGATGCGGTCTAGCTTGTCGTTGATATAGGTAGGATCGGTGTCACCTTTTTTCAGCCTCCTCAACACGTTCCCGGCCGCCATGCGGACGATGCTCAAGGGCTGGTTCAGTTCGTGGGCGACGCTGGTCGCCATCTCGCCCAAGGTGGCAAGTTTCGCCGCCTGGATCACCTGTGCATCAGCTAGTTTGCGGTCACTGATATCAATAAGCGTGGCGATCCTGCCTACCATTTTTCCATCCAGGGAGAAAATGGGTGATCCGGTAAGCAAAACGGGAAGCTTCCCGCCTTTTTTGCCGACGATTTCAATCTCATATTGGCTCGTATGCCCTTCATGACGCTTTGGAAGTTGTTTCCTGATAAGCTCGGCGCTGTCGGGAGTCACGAAATCCTTATAGAAATGACCGACCGCTTCTTCCGGATCGTCGAGTTCGAACATCCGGGCGAGCGCATGGTTGATAAAAACCGTCTCACCTTCCGGCGTGATCTGCCAGATTCCCGCGGGCGTATTGTCGGCCAATCGCATATAGCGTTGTTCACTTTCTTCCAGTGCTTCCTCGGATTTTTTGCGCTCGGTGATGTCAACGATCACTGCGCGACTTTCGGTGAATGAACCATCAGCTTTGCGTTCTGAGGTTGCACTCAGCAATACATCGATGACGCTGCCATCCTTCTTCCTATATTGGTAAGGCACTTGGTGGCATTCGCCCGTTTTGAAAAACTTGGGCAACACATATTTTTCAGCGTATCCGCGTGACTCACCGGTCAGAAACTCTGTGGACTTGTGTCCGATAACCTCGTCCCGTTCGTAACCGAGGTGTTGCAACCAATATTCGTTCACATCAATGATGTTGCCGTTGGCATCTATCGAATGCATTAACACCGGTGAATCGTGGTAGAGGGATTTAAATCGCGCTTCGCTTAGCTGTATTTTTCTGATCATCGGGTTGCTGATGAATTGGAACCCAATCGTTCCAACAAGAATGATGAAGACGGCTATGCTTCCTGCAAACAATCCCGCACGGATGAACGGAGCTCTAATCTCCGCCATGTCCATCTTGACCACGATGCCGAGATCAAGCACGTCCACCGGCTCATGCGCCGCCAACACTTCTACGTTGCGATAATCGAGGCCGACCACGGTCCCGGATTTTCCTGAAAGTGCCCTCCGCATGGGTTCAGCAAGGGGGGAAGAAAACGCTATGGGTGCTGGTTCATTGCGCAAAGAGGATTTTTGGCGAACCAAGTAAACGATGTTGTCACCCTCCCGCTTTGCAAGGGTAACTTCGATGGAACCGGAAAGCGGTGTCAGTCCTGCCTTAATCTGTGAAATTGAGGCCTCGTACGGACCTCCAATGTAATTCGGGGCGTAGTGTTTTGCATCGAATATGCCAATGGCCTCCATTAAACGAGCGTGGCTACGGGCAGTCTCCAAAAGGCGTTCCTTGGCCTCATTGAATGAGGAGTTGTAGAGAATGGTACCTACGGTGCCCATAACTGCCAAAGAGACGATAGTCATTACGCCAATCAGGGCCAATATCCTCTTTTGGTCCTCTGATCTAATACCAAACAATACGCTCTGGTAGTCTACAGAGGATTTACGGGACCTGCGCCTCAGACCCAGATACCAAAAGGCCAGAGCGACTATGATTAAACCAGCAACGATGCCGAGCGCCCATTCAACAACCTTCCAATCAGAAGCTTCTGGAGGTGGGCTCATCCAGTTTCGGTAAATTCTGTCGAATGTTTCTGTGTTAATTGTGGCTTTTATTGCTTGATCGAGAACAGCCAACAAATCCTTGTTGTCTTTTCGAACTGCAATTCCGCGATTAACAATTTTAAGTGGCGGTCCAGTTACCTTTATCTTTTCCGCAACCCCTGCCTTTTTTGCGTAATGCCATAAAACAGGCTCCGGATACGCCACAACATCGATTTCATTGTTAATGAGTGCGTTTAACAGATCTGTTATTTCATCATAAAGGTGGAGGTGGATGTCCTTGCGTTTCTCCAGAATATATTGGGTCACATGGGTTTTAACGGCGCCGACAGAAAGCCCTGCTAATTTCTCGTGACTCTTGAAATGGGGAGAGGCTTTGCGAATAAAGTAAACCACCCGGAAAGCCTCGTAAGGAATTGTGAAATTAACATACTTCTTTCGTTTCTCCGTAATCCCCATATTCGGGGCAATATCCGCTTTTCCTTCCCTAAGGGCCTGATGGACCTTGCTCCAACTATCCAAACTCCGGTAGGTGATATTGATGTTTGCCAGACGGGCGACCTCGTTCAAGGTTTCAATGGCGAAACCAGTCGGCTGACCTGCATCATCAATCAGGTAATAAGGTGGGAAGTTCTCGGGAAAAACGGCGATAATTTCTTTGGCGGAACCCTCATCCGTTTGCGCGTACAAAGGCTTGCTGTCCCAATTAAGGGAGAACATGAGAGCTAGCCCAAAAAGCAACAATCGGCCGGATATGGTTTTGTTAAACATCAGTGTTACTCGCTGCCCTAATCCTGATCTACCACTCTGGGCCATTGTGCTTGGTGACTATCGTTGCTTTCAGGCGTAGCAGAGCAGCCGCGCCAAGCACGAAAGCACTAATCAATCGTGTGGTGAGTTGATTTGACCCCGCGATACCCATTAGCTTCCTCCAAATGACGTGGTCAATTGTACCGATTATATTATCGATCACCAGTCACTGCTATCAGCTGCAGCTTCGCTTTTAGCCTGGAGCCGATAACTAGTCGGCCAGGGTGTCGAAGATTTCCTGGAAAGCATCCGATTTTGCCTTAAAGACGGTAAGCAGTTCCGGGTCAAAATGGGACGGGTCGGTGCGGTTGTCCCCTTCCAGCATGATCGATAGCACCTTTTCATGATCGAAGGCCGGCTTATAGGGCCGTTCCGAGCGCAGTGCGTCGTAAATGTCTCCGAGCATGGTAATCCGCGCCTCGATGGGGACTTCAGCGCCTTTCAATCCCCGGGGATATCCGCCGCCGTCCCAGCGTTCGTGGTGGCCAAGCGCAATGTTGGCGGCAACGACCATGACCGGGTGCTTGGAGTTTGATAGGATGCGCTGGCCGATTTCGACATGTTGATTCATGATCACCACCTCGTCAGGTGTCAATTTATCTTTTTTGAGCAGGACACTCTCCGGTGTCCCAATCTTTCCGACATCGTGAAGAGGCGCGGCGAGCCCGATGACCCGTTGGCGCTCCTTCGACCAACCAAGTTCTGCGGCGACCACCTTAGCATATTCGCCAATGCGCCTGATGTGGTTGCCTGTCTCCGGGTCCTTGAATTCCGCCGCCATGGCGAGACAATCTACGACCTCAGAGTAGGCAATCTCCAAATTGTCGAGAAGACCCTGAATTTTGATAGTCTTTGCCTCGACGTCCGCCTTCAGGCTTTTCTGGTAATGCTTCCCGGCGCGTTTTAAGACGACCAATTCCTCGGCCCGCCTAACGACATGGATCACATGGTTGACGTCAATGGGTTTTTCAAGGAAGTCCATGACGCCCAGTTGTAGCGCGTCAATGGCTTGCTGGGTCCCGCCATGCCCGGTCATAATGATGAATTCAAGTTCGCGGTCGTCGTCTATTTCCGACTTTGCGACGCCTATCATTTCCAGTCCGCTCCGACCCGGCATTCTTAAGTCCGTCAGGACGACGGCGATTTCCGGGTCCTGCCGGATACGTTCAAGCCCTTGTTCGCCGTTGACCGCATCTACACAGTCATAGCCTTCGTCGGTGAGACATTCATGCACTTCTTCGCGAATTTCTGTCTCGTCTTCGACTATTAAAACCTTATTCGTCATTTGTGCCCCGACTATCATTAGGCTTATCGCCAATCGAAGCCGCCGCCCTTCCAATTACTTTAAGTAATTCATCAACATCCAAGGGTTTCGGCAGGAAGGGGAACTTATCAAGATCCAACCCTAATGTTTCGACCGATCCTGACATGATGATAAAGCTGATGTCTCGCTCGAACTCCGCCTGCGCTTCTTTGATGAGGTCGGCCCCCGTTTTGACAGCCATAATCAGGTCAGTGACGACAAGCGTGATCTTGGGATTATCCTTGAGGATCGCCAGCGCGTCTTTCACGTTGGTTGCCGAGAAACATTCGTAGCCCCCTTCGTTCAGGGCTTCATTGACCTCTTCCAAAATATCTTTTTCATCGTCGACGATAAGTACTTTACGCCGCATTGCTTTACCCCTGAATGCTACTATTCGTGGATTAACAATAAACCTAAAGCCAAACACAACCTAACATTAGTCACACATGCCCTTAATATTTTTGTGGTCTTCCAAAAAAAATGCGGTAAACGGCTCCCATCAGTCTGCATCATAATGTCCGCTTTTGGCTATTAGCGGACCTTTTTAGCCCTAGCAAAATATGTCTGCTTTACCCCCGAAAGCGGACATTCGTGACGTTCTGTTAGCACCCCAAAACCACGTCGGGGAAGGCCATCAGAGATGCACGTCCCTGATGGCCTTTTA
>JAZFSL010000041.1:0-4930 GCA_036446135.1 Rhodospirillales bacterium
ATGGGTGGCGTCGGGGGTGTCGTTGCGCATCCATTGCGGGTCCCATTCCGACGGTCCCGCCGGTTGTTCGTCGCCGTCGCCGGGCATGTTCTGGTCGCTGTCACTGTCGGAAAAATCGCCGTCATCGTCCAACTCGCCTTCGCCGCGCTGGCCGGCCATGCCGGCTTCCGTCTCGGTGTCGCTGTCGCCATCGGCGTTGTCGTCATCTTGGTTATCGCCATCGGCATCGTCGTCTTGTTCCTCGTCATCGGGGTCGATAGATTCCTGGTCGTCATCAAGCAGATTGAGGGCCTGAATGACCTCGGTAATACGATTGGCAAAGGCGCCCTGGTCATCGGCCAGGGTATCCAGGGTGTGCAATTTTTCGCCCAGTTGGCTGTCCAGCCACTTACGCCAGACAGCGACCATTTGCTGCGCTGCTTTCGGCGGCGCCTGGCCGGTTATTTGTTCGCGGGCCAACAAGCCGATGACATCGGCGAGGTTGGCGTCCTTTCGTTCCGTGACCCCGGCAAACCCCTTGGCCCGGCTGCGTTCATCCAATAGCGCATCGAGGTTCGATGCGACCCCGGGCAAACGTCTGGCGCCGAGAGATTCACAGCGGACCTGTTCGACGGCCTCGAAAATCGTCCGCGCCAATGTTCCCTTGGGTTGGTTTTGCCGGTGCAGGGCTTCGTCGTGATAGCGAAGCCTGAGCGACAGGGAATCGGAAATACCCCTGAGCTTGGTCAGCGCATCCTTGTTGACCTTAAGCGGCGGTGTCGGAAGGTGAATGGTTTCTTCGTCTGCCGACGCGCCGCCATGGCCGAATTGAACCGTCATTTCACGCCGCCCCGCCATCGCCTTGCATGTCGCGGCGGTGACCCGCTTTAAAAGATCAGCCGTGTGTTCGGACGCCGCCATGGGGCTAAACCTAGCTGACTTCCTGGGCAGCCGATTCGGGAAGTTCTTCGCCCATGCAGCGCTGATAATATTCGGCGATCACCGGGCGTTCGATCTCGTCGCATCTATTCAGGAACGTGAGGTGGAAGGCAAAGGCGAGATCAGCGAAGATTTCCGCGTTTTCGGCCCAGGTAATGACGGTGCGGGGCGACATGACGGTGGAAATGTCGCCGTTAATGAAACCGGCGCGGGTCAAATCCGCGACTTCGACCATGGCGCTGATTTTCCCCCTGCCTTCCTTGGTGGAATAGGACGGCACCTTGGCCAGAACGATTTCCAATTCGTCGTCATGGGGCAGGTAATTCAACGTGGCGACGACGTTCCAGCGGTCCATCTGGCCCTGGTTGATCTGCTGGGTGCCGTGATAAAGACCGGTGGTGTCGCCCAGGCCGACCGTATTGGTAGTCGAAAACAGCCTGAAATAGGGGTTCGGTTGCATGACCCGGTTCTGATCCAGCAAGGTCAATTTGCCGTCAACTTCCAGCACCCGCTGGATCACGAACATCACATCGGGCCGCCCGGCGTCGTATTCGTCAAAGACCAGCGCCGTCGGGTTCTGAAACGCCCAGGGCAGGATTCCTTCGCGGAATTCCGTCACTTGTTTACCGTCCCTGAGAACGATGGCGTCCTTGCCGATGAGGTCGATGCGGCTGATATGGCTGTCCAGGTTGACCCGGATGCAGGGCCAGTTGAGCCGCGCCGCCACTTGTTCAATATGGGTCGATTTTCCGGTACCGTGATAGCCTTGGATCATGACCCGGCGGTTGTGTGCAAAACCGGCCAAAATGGCGAGCGTGGTGTCGTGATCGAAGCGGTAGGCTTCATCAACAACCGGCACGTGCTCTTCAGCCTCGCTGAAGGCAGGGACTTCGATGTCGCTGTCGATACCGAATAATTGGCGCACGGACACGGTAATGTCCGGCACTTGTTGTGACAGCGGCTTGGTGGCCGTGCCTATTGTCTCAGCAGTTGTCATTGGTCAGGTTCCAGAAAGCTGTCTTGGGGGAGATGAAGGTAATTTTGCCATTCCCGCTCCGAAAAACAAGGGGGATGTTAAATGGGACTGCCAAGCAAAATATGGGGTCAGGCGTTTAGCATCTCAAGGATGATCTGGTAGGCCTCGTATATTTCCTTGATTTTTTCTTCCGCTCCCTTGTCACCGCCATTGGTGTCGGGGTGATGCAATTTCACCAGTTCTTTGTAGCGTGCCTTCACAGCGTCTACTTGGACTGGCCCTGAAAGACTGAAAACAGCGACGGCCCAAGCCTGACGGATTTCCAATTTCGCTCCGTGTCCGGGTTGTGGCGCATAGCTGTCGCCGGGTTCCCAATCTGGACCAAAAGCCCCCATACGGCCCATCAGGTCTTCCGGGGTAAAGGACTGCTCTCCGCTTGCAGGGTTTCCGCCCAAAGGCCAACTGGGGCGATGCCAGACGGTATCTTCGCGCACGTCGGCCTCGACTTCGTCGTCGGTCATGCCGGTGTAATAGTTCCAGCCCTTGTTGTATTGGCGGGCGTGATTAACGCAGAACCAGTGATATTTTTTAAGTTCCGATCTGGACATTGGCGCCCGGTGTTCGCCCTCGTCACGGCAACCGGGCCAATTGCAACATTGGACATCCGGGTCTTGTGCCTTGAAATAATCAAGTTCTATGGCGTGTGACGGGTTGGTCATGATTGTCAAACTATGCTCGAAGGCAAGCGGCCTGACAAGATTGTGCGGAGAAATTTCCATCTTGACTTGATGTTTTTCAATGACTTAGGTGTTTTTTGACTTTTTCAGATCGTCCAGCGAGACAGCCAGAACGCCCAACGAAACCAGCGTCAGACCCAATACGATGCTAACGCTAAAGGCTTCTCCCAATATCAGGTTCGAAGCAATGATCCCCATTACCGGGATGCCTAATGAGCCCAGGGCCGTACTCATAGCCGGCAAGTTCCTGGACACGGTAACATAGGCCCAAAAGGCGAAACCCGAAGCGATAGGTCCGTTATAGGCCATGATCGCGACCAGGGGTGGGGACCATTCTATATCCGCTGCGCCTTCGATTGTGCTGGCGGCGACAGCCAGAAACACTGTCCCCAACATCATTTGCCAGGGCAACAAACGGATAACCGGCGTCGACCAGGAATGGCGCCTGACCAGAATAATGGCCAGGGCAAAGCTGAACGAGCTGATAATCATAAAAGCGTTGCCGATTAAGGCATTCGTGTCGTTGAAATCAAAAACCTCCGGCGCAAACAAAACCCCAATGCCGCCTAATCCGGCCAACAGCCCGGCAATTTTTCTCCACGAGAGCCTCTCGCCCAGGACAAAGACGGCCATCGGCGCCACCCAAAGGGGAATGGTGAAGACGAGAATCGAGGAGCGTCCCGGTTCCATAAAAAGCAGGCCTGAATGGATCAATGATGTCGGCACGAAAATCTGGAACACGGCGATAATAAGCAAGATCGGTATATCGTGACGACCGGGAATGATGTTGCGCCCTTGCAGGGCAAGAAAAAAGAACAGGCTTAAGGAGCCTAAAAACATACGGGTGGTGGCGAACCACAATGGCGTTACGTAGCCTAGGCCAAGTTTCATGATTGGCCAATTGACGCCCCAAAACAGAATAACCAGGATCAGTAGGCCATAGGTCCGTGTAAGGGGTTTTTGTTGAGTTTGCGGTTGAATAACGCCTGGTCCCCCTGTTGTTTGACAGGCGTAAAGGGTTATGCCCATCTATATACTTGAAAAGTGACAGTGATTAATAAGACAGTAACCATGCACACAAGATGAGAATGAGAAATATTAAAATCCCGTTCTCTTACGCTTATCGAGAATGTTTCTGGAAGCAGATTTAACATTTAAAACAGCAAGAGAGCAAAATTGATAAGCAAGAATGTAACCATTAATGGCCGCAGAACGAGCCTTCGCCTGGAACAGGCCAGCTGGGAGGCGATGATGGATATCTGTAAATGCGAGGGGTTGACCTTACACGAACTGTGTACGTTGATCGAAACCCGCAGGAGCGGCGCCAGCAGGACATCGACAGTCAGGGCTTTTATTGTCACCTATCTCCGCACGGTGGCTGCTGGCCACGGGGCCCTTCAGGGGGGAACGGTTTCGATGATCATTCCCGAATTCGCCGCCAAAGGGTAGAAAACTCAGCTTTCTTCGTAAAATTCCGGCCATTCCCTTTTGACGACGTGGCTGCTTGGCCTGTAGGCATGACACGTACCCAACTGCGGCGGTTTACTACCGGGCTCCGCCGTTTTGCGGTTTTTACGTGCCGTGAATATCGTTTGATGGGCGGCCACGGCGATGGGCCCGGTGACTAAATCGGTGATGTGAACACAACCCTTAACTCCGCCAAGGCATTTAATGACTTGCCGGCGCCATCCCGGCTTGATGGCAAGCCCTTCCAGCGCAGAAAAAGACGGGTTGATCTCCCCGCAAATGCTGTAGGGCGAAACTTCCGTCGAGGCTTCGGCTTTTTGCACCACCAGATCGTCATTCAAGGTCAGGCGAACCTCCATGTGATGAACGGCTTCGCCGGCGGCGACACCACCACGATCTGCGTTTTCGAAGGAATAGGTTTTGGTATCGACAATCCTTCCTTCGATATCCCAGAGGCCGTCATCTCTTTGGTAACCCCGGCATTGGATTTCCCGGGTGTGGAGGTGTTTTCTAGGCTGCGGTTTGGATAACGCCATGTCGTGAAGTTCCTGGTTTAAGGGGCAAACGGCCAATCCCCCCCAGGGGGAGGAGGGGGCATAAGAAGTACTATCGCCGGGAGATTTTTCAGGCGCCGTAACGGTCTCCGAAAACAAAGGCTTCGGTTTCGCGGATATTTTCCTCAAGCGAGGTTTTCGCGGCAATATAAAGGTCGCGTATCGACACCATGCCAACGCATTTTCCGTCTTCGACCACGGGCAGGTGGCGGAAGTGGCGTGATTGCATTAATTCAAGGGCATCACCGGCGGAATCATCGGGCGCCAAGGTGTCCGGA
>JAZFSL010000042.1:0-21583 GCA_036446135.1 Rhodospirillales bacterium
ATACAGGTGTAAAAAAATAGTTGCTGGATTGCGTACTTGATGAATGTCCGCTTTGGGTCAAAAGCAGACTCTTTGCGACTACCCTCAGAATGTCCGCTTTCGGGGGTAAAGCGGACGTAATTCAGGATGTGGCTGAATGTCCGCTAATAGCCAAAAGCGGGCATCTGGATGAGGGTTAGAAATCCGATTACGGTCGATGCTCTTTCGTGACCGTCCAGAGACGGATAGAATGCCAATATGCCGCAGTTCTTCCAACGGCCCCAGGGAAGCGAAATGGAACCAGTGAAAGCAGAGGCATGATATGACGTTCAATGACATGGCGGCAAAAGCCGTTGAAGAAGTTACCAAGGCCCTCGACATACAGCCGTCGGACGAGCAAACGAAGAGCGTCCACGACATCCTTCATCAAATAATCGTCAACGCGGTGCTCGAGGAGCGGAGCCGCTGCGCTACGGTGGTCACCAACGTCTGTTCCGCCGACCAGGACTTGGCCCATAAGATGCAGGCCCAAATTAGAGCCGACGAAGCCGCCTTGATCGCAAATCTGTCGTCCCTCCGTTAGGGGCAATGCCCTCGATCAATGTCCGCTTTGGGTCATTAACGGACACTCCACGACTACCCTAAAAATGTCCGCTTTCGGGGGTAAAGCGGACATAAGGTGTTAGTTCACCCGTGCGCCGTTCCGATTGTGCGACACTTTAACCGGGGTGAGGTTTGGTTGTAGGCTAATGCTGAAATTCAAGGGGGGTGGGGCTGGATGTCCGCTAATAGCCAGAATCGGACATTGGCGGAAATATAGAATTGGAACCCAACCGCTAGACCCACTATTATAGAATTGCTAAAATTTTCTCCAAAGGTGGGTTGCTGATTTGTGACGGCCCTGCGTCGCATTGGAGGCATGGTTCTGTAATGTTTGAGAAAGACAATTTTGTGTCGCGGGTTAGGATAGAGGTTGATCTCGTCTTGACAGACGGAACCACCCTGCGGGGCAGTTTGTTTGCCATGCAAAAGCAACGGCTGGTCGATATCATGAATGACCCACGCGGCCATATTCCGATCGAATTGGAGGATGGCCGGGTCACGGTCATCAACAAGGCGGTCATCAGCACTGTCACGCCTATTCAACAAGATGAGGAAGAAGACCGCAAGGAACGGACGGAGAAATGGCAAGGCACATTTGCCAAGGCAAGCATGGAGCCTCCTGAGGCCTACAAAATACTCGGCCTTTCACCTCGTGCCTCCAACGAGCAAATCCAGACGGCCCAAAAGAAACTGTTGCTTGCACTTCATCCTGATAAGGGTGGAAGCGACTATTTGGCAGCCAAGATCAACCAGGCAGTCCTCGTATTGACGACTCATTAGTGACTTCAGTACTGCCTACCGACAACAGCATCAAGGTAAACTGAAAAATTAAACATCTTCGCCTTTTATAGGCCGCTGTAGCGACCATTTCCGGGGTAGAAAACCGCAACATCATCACGCCGTACGTCTCATAATAATTGAGCGCATTCTCGATCTTGCGGCGCTGCAATTACCTGGAAATTCCCCATCTGCATGATGTCCGCTTTGGGTCATTAACGGACTCTTTTCGACTACCTTAAACATGTCCGCTTTCGGGGGGAAAGCGGACATCCTCAGGTTAACAATCCCAGGCTCCGTCCAGGGCATAACGTATGCGTCCTTCGGCCAGGCCGTCCAGGGCGCGATCGGTCAGCCGGGCATTATCGCCAAGCGCCCCGGCACCCCATACCCGGGCCACGGAGATAAAGGAAAAATCGAATAAGGCGGCCTTTTTCCGGCAGGCCGCGACCTCGGCCTCGACATAGACGTAATCGCGGACTAAAAGGGCGAGGTTAAAGGTTCGTGCGGCGGCTTTTCTTAAAATTTCCGGATCGTTTCGCCTGATGTCGGCCATTTAAACTTCAAAAACCATCAGCTACAGCTCACACGGATAATACAGAAACGAAATCCCCGGCGATGGTCGTCGCCAGCCGGCGCATGACCTCGTATCCGGCGGCGTGGTCGTTGTCGAACACCTCAAAGAGCTTTTCACTTGACATGATGTAAACCGTGGAATCTTCCAGGCACGAAGCCGTCGCCACACGGCGGGGGTTTCCCTGAAGCAACGCCGCCCAGCCGAACAGATTTCCCGGTAAGATCAGGAACCCGGAACCATCGGGACGGTTTCCAACGCCAAGGGAAAAACGCACACGGCCCGATTCAAGGAAATACAGGTTATCCGCATCATCGCCCAGCTGATAAATGCTGTCCCCTTCCTCGAGGGATGCATCGACCGCAAGCCCGGAAATGGCTTCCAGGGCCTGATCCGAAAGGTCTTGGAACAGGTCGGTGTTTTTCAAGTTTTCCACGGATAGCATTTTTTTTCCTCTCGTTTTCAATCAGCCGAATTTATCATATCGAATGTCGGTTCCGTGCAGACGCGCCTCAAGCACCAGCATCCTCAGGGCGCCGTCGACCATCGGCGGCGGCCCAGCGACATAGGCCAGTATATTGTCATATTTATCGGCCATTTTCTCGGACGTTACGGCGTGTACAAAACCTGTCTCGAATTTTATCATCGGGTAGCGATTTTTCAGGTCCGCGGGCACGTCTTCGTCCGAAAGCGCGACCGTGACGTCCAGATTTTCCGGGTAGGCTTCGACATAGGATGAAAATTCATCCAGGAAAAAAACGTCCCTAGCGCCACGGACGCCGAAAAAGACATGCCCCTTGTGCTCGGAAAAATGGGACTCATCGCAGCCCCTGGCGATGATCGACACCATGCCGGCGATCCCGGAACCGCCGGCGATGCACAAAATATTCTTTTTTTCATGCGCGTGAAACGTCGCCTTGCCGAGCGGCCCGAAAACGTCGACGCCCATGCCGACGACGTCGTTGTCGAACAGCCAGTCGGAAAATTTTCCATCCGGCTTGCGCTTGACGACGAAGTTGAGCGTTTCGGCGGCGGCGTAATTGACCATTGAATAGGCACGCCCGCCAGTCACATCGGCCGCATCGAGAACGGCAAACTGCCCGGCGTCGAACGACATCGGCGCATCGATGACGACATCAAAGCTGACAACGTCATGGGTCAGTTCCCGGAAAGCCTTGATTTCACCCTTGCGGTAACCGGGCCGGGTCTTGTCGTGCGGGTCCTCGGAGACCTTGGCCGGGACGCGCAAGGTGCAATCCCCCTTCGCTGTTGAGCGGCACAGCAAAAGTTCATTTTTTTCCTGGTTGACGAAGGACAGGCCGGGCGCATCGACCCACTGATGATTGATGTCTCCGTCCCGGACCCTGGCGCGGCAAGTGCCGCAGGTCCCGGTGGCGCATTCGTAAGGCAGGTTCAAACCGTGGCGAAGCGCGGCGTATAGCAAGATTTCGCCTTGCTCACTGTCGCATTCAAACTCGCCGTTTTTCGTCTGGACCTTGATCTTCATTATTGAATGTCAACCCACTCGGTGTCGGGGCAATCAATCGGCATTGAAAAAATCATCGTCATCCATGGCGTCTTCTTCGTCATCGCCGTAATCGTAGGAGAGCTCTAGCTCGAAGTTGACAATAATGTCTTCGCCTTCCCGTTTCAGATCATAAAACAGAAGTTCTTTTTCCGTCTCGCCTAAGATCTCCCCGGAGCGGAGGTCCCATTGCCAGAGATGTTTGGAGCAGGTCAATATGCCGGCCATCATCATGCCGGACGAGACCAGAGGTTCCTCCATGTGCGGGCAGAATGGCGGGAACGCCCGGAACCCATCACCGTAATTTGCAATGATGATGTCAACGCCATCGATTGCAAATTTTTGCAACGAGTTTTCCAGAACTTGACTGCTTTCACAGACTTTTTTCCAACTCATCGTCGCCTTTTCCTACTCATTATGTACTTTTGGTTTGTTGAATTACCGGGCAAATATCCATGAGCTGCCTGTGCTCTCGTTCGAATGCGTGCCCTTGGCCTTAACATAACTGCTGCACTTGATTCCTACATGACACACCGGTATTGAATTCGGGTAACGCCCCGGGCGGAGGATAAGGAAGAAGAGACGCAATGTGATCGAAAGCGGGCACCATCGTCAAGCGCCGATCGGTGGTTCAACATGCTTTCGAATGTGCTTTAGAATACCCAGTGCGTACCCTTGTCGAGACGGCGGGTAAATATCCGCGCTTCACGTTCAGCGAATGTCACCTTGTCACCATCGACCTTGAACTTGTCGTGGTATTTGCCGACCAGAAAAAGCCTGTTCTCGCCGGAATCCAGCGGCGCGTTGATGCCGTCAAACATTTCCTGCGTAATCAGAAACGAGGTCACCGCATCGGCAGATTTTCCGTCATCGGCCATATCGACCGAATAGACGGTGGCATGACGGCGAATAGGCGAATGGTCCGTGTTGTGTTTCGGCAGCAGGTCGAAGTAAGGCTTCAGTTCCTTGTATTTAAGGATCAGATAGGTCAAATCCCTGCGGATTTCGTGGCTGTAGGTCGTGACTGAATACTTGAAGTCCTTGTCACATTGATCGATCCAGTCCCCCCATTTCTGTTCGTCGAGATTGAGGCAGGCTTTGTAAATCGTTTCCTTTACTATTTCTCTCTGTTGGTGTCCGTTCGCACTCATTGTGCTCTCCTCTTGAAAATCCTTGGGATTATCCGCTTTTCAGGGACAAATTACTCGGCTGCAGCCTTGCCCGGGAATGTTGACAGCCCTTTCGCCGGCGGCATTTCCGGTCCAACGACCTTACCTTGTTTGTATTTTTGCGTGGGATCGCTCGGCAGCCGGTCCATCCATTTCCCCCAGACATCGTAGAAATGCCGCATGCCCACTTCGTCGTGGATGTAGAGGCCTTCGTGGCGACCGTGTAAAATCCGCCGCGGTTCCGATCTTGGCATCATGGTCACACCCTGACCGGCGATGCCGATTAGATCTTCGTGCAGGTTGCGGCCAAAGGGGCCCCAGATCGTGTTGTGGTGGTGAATACGATCGGCGCGATCCTTGGCCGAATCGCTTTTCAGGCCGAAACCGCGGAACTCGATCATCACCTGGTTGGCGCTCAGCGGCGTCATCAGGTCAAACCGCACGGCAGAACCGCGAAGATTGAAATTAATGCCCGGGAACATGTCGACCATGTACCAGTTATTCGGCGGCAGGTGCGGGAACGTCAACGTGCCGCGGTCTTCGGCGACGTCATATTCCTCGTAGTTGACAGTGAAGGTGCCGACGTTAACGTGGCCATTATCGAAGGCCGAACATTCACGTTGGAAGTAGCCGTCATCGAAGCCGGTGACCCGGTTATGGTAGTGCATATAGTCGTGGTAGAATTCGCTGTTGGTGTCGTGCCACAGCTTGTAGTTACAGTCGATGATCGCTTTGTGGTAATGGAAAATCTCGAGCGGTTCCTCATCCAGGGAGTCCTTGACGCAGTCCATGGCGCCCGCAGTCCAGCTTTCAACGGTGAACGGCGTTTTATCGTCCAGGCAGACCCAGACGAAACCGCCGTATTTAACCTCGCAACGCAACGCCCGCAGGCCCTGGCCCGACTTGTCGAGGCGGTCCTGGTAGCCTTCCTTTTCGCGCGGAATATCGACACAGTTACCTTTCATATCGAATTGCCAGGCGTGGAACATGCAGGTCATGTGCTTGGGGTTGCCCGACGGTTGCGCCGGCGCGAAGCTGCCGGAAGGCCGGCGCTCAATCGCCATGCCGCGGTGCGGGCAAACGTTCAGGAAGGCGCGAATTTTATTGTCCGGACCGCGCACAATGATAATCGGTTCACGGGCCATAATTGCGGTGCGAAAATCATACGGCTCCGGCAATTCTGATTCGTGGCAAAGCGGAATCCAGGCCTTCTTCCAGATTTTTTCGAGTTCCTCTTCGAAAATTTCCTCATCAGAATAAATACGGCTGTCGACCCATTCCCCAAGTTCCAGGTCCGGAGTGGCGGTCCACTGTTTATGATTTCTGGCTGGCATGTTCTCAATTCCTCTAAAAATTCAGCGCGAAGGAGAAAAATTGTTGCTGTGTTCTGATGGCCGCCGGGCGGCACAAGGGTGTATAATTTATTGGGCGTTTTAAATCACGGACGCCATCCGTGTAGAGCGCGACCTTGCCAAGAAATATCCCGCTATTCAACCAGGTAGTAAATTTGAAAGTTTTTATTAGGTCATAGGTGAAACGCTACCAAAGGCCCGGTGAGTTAAAAAAGTGTAATGAGCGCCCAGAGCAAGCAATGCAAGCCGGGGGATTTGCGTTTGCAAGGCGTGGAACGACAAAAACTCTATTCTGCAAAGCGTTTTAGCCTACCAACCCGAGGTTTTGTTATTCCCTGTCGGTTCTTCAATTTCTTTTTCATAGGCAAATCTTATCAATGCATTGATAGGAAAAAGTTTACAAATGACGAAAGATGCCGTTGCTTGGGGGGGGCGAAAAGTGCCCTTCGAAGGAGGGAACCGGTTATAATTGGTCCGGGTTATTGAAACCAAGACGGGGAGGAGAAAGACTTGACGATTGCGAGTTAAGGCATTGTTTTTAATACTTAATAACTCTAATGTAGATAAATCTATAGCCTTGATTAGACTGGTCGGTCGGAAATAAAAACTCTAAACTAGGTTTGAATGAACCGTAAAAAACTATAACGGTATATTAGTAAAACTTTGAATGAACAGGGAGATAACGCATGTACAAAACTTTTGTTAAAGCACTATGTGCTTCCGCTGTTGCGGTAACCTTGACGGCTGGGGTTTCAGCCCCGGCATTGGCAAAGGTCGGCTTCGGAAAACCGGGTGAGGCTGTTCACTTGGTGATTGGCTACCAGCCTTATTACACCGAGTCCTGGTCAGGTGTTGTGATCAACGGGAAAAATTTGTGGAAGAATCGTCTTCCAAAAGGTTCATCTGCAAAGTTCGAAATCGGGCTTCAGGGATCGGTCATTGTCGGTAAGCTTCTCGGTGAAAAAAATCACATCGGTTATATGGGTGATATGCCCGCGATTGTCTCTTCCATGAGAGAAAAGCAGGTCGATCTTCGTATGATTTCTGTTTTGGGAACGTCAAAACAGCAATGCAATATTTTTCTTGTTCCCAATAGTGCGCCCAAATTTAAAAGCGGTTTGGACGCCGTCAAATGGATGGACGGAAAGATTATCGCGGCCCCTCATGGCGCCTGCACGGACCGCTTTGCTTTGCTGGCTTTCGAACAAGCCGGCATCAAGCCTTCCAAGTATCTGAATCAGAACATCGAAAATATAACCAAAAACCTAGAAGCCGGCAAAATTGCCGGTGCGGCAATTTGGGAACCGACAGCGTCTAAAATTGAAATGCTCGGCATCGCCCGCAGGGGTGCTACCGGTGCTGACTTCAAAGGCGATGATGCCGGTGATGCCGGCTTCCTGGTGATGATGAATGAAATCATTCAGGACCGTCCCGACGTTCACCGGGGCTGGTTGGAAGCCGAACTGGACGCGCAGGTTTTCCTTGCCGACTTGGGCAACGCAAATGCCGTCGCCAAAATGGCCGATGACCAGACTGAAGGTATTGACCGGAAGATTTTGTGGGCTTCCCTCTACAGAGATGAAGCCGGTGTCAACAAGCTGACGCTCGACTTTATTTTCAACGACAAAGTCAAAACAATGCTGGCTGCTTCCACCGCCTTCCTGGCCGGCAAGAAAAAGTTCGGCAAGCGCAAAAAGCTGCGCCCTGAATCGGTTTGGGACGACATGGCTCGCAAAGTCCTGAAAGACCGCGGCCTCTCCAGTCCTCTTGGCAAGATCGACGGTGTTCCGCTTTCTCAATATAAAAATTGATTTAGCAGAGAATACGCAAATTGGGGTCCCGATTTAAAAAATCGGGGCCCTTTTTGCCACTATTATAGTAAGATAAAGAATTAGCTCTCTAAGGTTATGATGACTGAAAAAAAACCAACAGCAGATATCCAGGAAGCGCCAACCGGCCTGGCGATGACTTTATACAAGTGTAAAGTCAGCTTTAGAACGCCGACGCCTTACCTGATGGTTTTCGGAATAGCTCTTTGGATTGGAACCTATTATTTATTAGTCGAGGGATGGAAACTGCCGCGTTTTAACAAGTTGCCCGGCCCCGTCGAGGTCATCACCGAGTGGCTGAACCCCGACCCGGACTGGGGTGTTTCCCTGTTCACGCCGGAATATTATGATCATATCATCGTCAGCTGCCGGCGTATCCTGATAGCCTTCACCATTGCCACCGGCCTAGGGGTTCCCCTGGGGCTGTTCATGGGCTGGTCGAAGACATTTCGGGATTATTCTTTCCCAATTCTCGAGACCCTGCGGCCGATCCCGATCCTGGCCTGGGTGCCCCTGGCGATCCTGATGTTTTCCGGCCTCGAGACGCCGGTCATCTACTTGGCGACCCTGGCGTCGCTGTTCGTAACCATCCTGAACACGCTTTTGGGGGTCGACTCGATCGATGAATCCTACTTCCGCGCCGCCAACTGCCTGGGCTCGAAACCACGGCATGTTTTCTGGCACGTTGTCGTACCCGGGTCGTTGCCGTTCATTTTCACCGGCCTGCAAATCAGCATCGGCGTCGCCTGGTTCTCGCTGGTCGCCGCCGAGATGGTGTCCGGGCAATTTGGCCTCGGTTACATGATCGTCGATTCGTATATGAACATAACCTACGTCACCATGGTCATCGGCATGCTGACGCTGGGCTTTGTCGGCTGGATTTCCTCGGTCTTGGTGCGCATGGCCGGCAACCGGATGATGCAATGGCGCGTCCGCGCCATGGCGTTGGAGGGCCGGTAATGGCTGATACACCAACCAAGGGCGCGATCAGCATCCGCAATGTCACCAAGATTTATGACCCGGAAGGCGTCAACGTCATGGCGGTGGACAATTGTTCGCTGGAAATCGCCGCCGGTGAAGTCTGCATGATCGTCGGCCCGTCCGGGTGCGGCAAGACGACGCTGCTCAACGCTATTGCCGGGTTCCATTCCGTTACCAAGGGTGAAATTTTCCTCGATGGCGATTTACTGTGCGGCCCGACCAAGCCGTTGGCCGAGCAAGGCGCCGACCGGGTCGTAGTGTTCCAGAACGGGGCGCTGTTTCCCTGGAAGACACTTGCCGAGAACGTCGCCTACGGCCCCATCGTACAAGGCATCATGAACAAGGGCGAGGCCCTCGAAAAAGCCGCCGACCTGTTGGCCGAAGCCGGGCTTGGCGATGTCGGCAAAAAATATCCCGGCGAGGTTTCCTCGGGCATGGCCCGGCGTGCCGAAATCGTCAGGGCGCTGATCAATGACCCCAAGGTGCTTTTGTTGGACGAACCTTATCGCGCCATGGACTCGTTGACCAAATCCATCATGCACGAAGCGTTGCTGGAAGTGTATGACCGCACCAAAGTGACAATCTTTTTCATCACCCATGACCTGGAAGAAGCGATCTTCCTGGGCGACCGGGTGGTGGTCATGACGACGCGCCCGGCCAAGACCAAGAAGATTGTCGACGTCAACATCCCGAGGCCGCGGGATTACAAGACCTTGACGTCTGAAGAATTCCGCCTGCTGGTCGAAGAAGCAAAAGACGCCGTACACGAAGAAGCCATCAAGGCTTTCGAAGCAGGCGAAAGGGAGCTGGCGTAAAATGGTTGATGCCGTACAAAGTGCGCATGACACGACAGTTCCGGTGAAACGCTCGAAGCTATTTAAGGCATTGCGCAACAAGTCATTCTGGCGGGGCATCGTCGCGCTGATCGGTTTTGTTATTTTATGGGAGATCGGGTCCCGCTTCAAAATGTGGTTCGGCGTTGAAGCTCCCTGGATCGGCAAGGTGCCGCCGCCGACCGAGGTAGTGGCGGCGTGGGCTAAAATTATCCTGTATCCCGGTTATTGGGAAAGTTGGTACCTGAGCACGTTTAGAGTCTTCGCCGGGTTCATCATTGCCATGATCATCGGCATCCCCTTCGGCCTGATGCTGGCGGTCAACCGGTATTTCCGGGACATCTTCTTCCCGCCCTTTGAAATTCTACGCCCCATTCCACCGTTGGCATGGGTGCCGGCCTCGATCATCTTTTGGCCAACCACGGAAATGTCGATCGCCTTCGTGACCTTTCTGGGCGCCTTTTTCACCATCGTCATTAATGTTCTTGGCGGTGCGCGTACCATCGATACCCAGTACCTTCGCGCCGCCCAATCCATGGGCGCGACCCAGTGGGATTTGTTTTGGAAGATTATCCTGCCGGGTACGCTGCCATCGATTTTCACCGGCGCCGCCGTCGGCATGGGGATCACCTGGGAAGTCGTGCTCGCCGGTGAGATGATCTCCGGCGGCGGGCAACAAGGCGGCGGCGGGCTCGGGTTTTTCATCTGGAGCTCCTATATGGGCGGCACCGTCGCCCAGGTTATCGTCGGCATGATTTCCATCGGTATCGCCGGTTATCTTTCCAGTTCGTTCATCCGCTACATCGGCGTCATGTCCATGCCGTGGCGACGCCTGTTTTAGCCGGAGGGATTAATGTCACAACCAGGCCCACAAATATCTAAAGCCACTGACGACAAGACGACGATTGAGTTGAAGAACGTCTGCCGCGGCTACGGCGATGAATGGGAACGCGAAGAGGTCATCTCGGGTTTCAACCTGACCATCACACCCGGCGAATTAACGGTGCTGGTGGGGCCTTCGGGCTGTGGCAAATCGACGTTAGTGAATCTGGTCGCCGGCTTTGATTTCCCTGATTCGGGCGAAATCCTGATCAACGGCAAACCCGTCACCGGGCCCGGCCATGACCGCATGGTGGTGTTCCAGGAAACGGCATTGATGCCTTGGCTGACGTCTTATCAAAATGTCGTTTTCGGGCCTAAGCTTCGCGGCGACCTGAAGGGCGAAGAGCTGGCAGCCGAAGCCAACGCCATTCTTGAAAAAGTCGGCCTGGGTGAATTCAAAGATAAATACCCCCTGCAATTGTCGGGCGGCATGCAGCGCCGGGCGGAATTGGCCCGCGCTATGATCAACAAGCCGCTGTTGATGATTATGGACGAACCCTTCCGCGGCCTTGACGCCATGTCGCGCGAGTTGATGCAGGAATTTTTTGTCCGCCTTTTCGAGGAAAACCGGCGCACCAATTTATTCGTGACGTCCGAGATTGAAGAAGCCATTTTCCTTGCTGACCGGGTGGTGGTGTTGTCAAACCGCCCGACGTCCGTGCGCCAGATCATTGATATCAAGCTTCCCCGACCCAGGGATTTTCACATGCTCAGCTCCACCGAAGCTTATGAGTACAAGCGCGAAGCCATGGAACTTTTGCATGAAGAAGCCCTCAAAAGCTTTACGCGCAAGGGTGATCAAAGTGAGCTCGTCGAAGCCTTTTCGAAACGCGCCGAATAGAGCCGAGCGGTCGCTCTTTTAAATATTTTTGGGTTTCGTCCATGGAATTATTGGCGCCCTTATTACAGCGAAAGATCATTATCGCTCTGGCAATCATCGGCGCCATGATTGCCACCGCCGGTAATTTTTTGGCTAAAAATGAATCTCGCATTGATCCAAAAGTCGCGCGCTTTATCCTGAAATCCGGTTACGCCATAACCTGGGCCAGCATCGCCTTATTCATTGCCGCCGGTTTCTTTGGCGAATGACCAATGACCGGCTTCAATTTGACTGGTCTGGCGAGCCATCAGCTATACTCAAATGACCATGATAGAAGCGAAAAACCTAACAAAACGATTTGGAGCCCTCACCGCCGTCAATGACGTGTCGTTTTCCGTCGCTGTCGGGGACGTCGTTGGCTTCCTTGGTTCCAACGGCGCCGGAAAGTCGACGACGATGCGGTTGTTGACCGGTTTTTTTGATGCCGACGCGGGCAGCGTCCGGATAGGCGGCCATGATATGGCCAGCGCCCGCCGAGAAGGCCAAGCCTGCCTGGGGTACCTTCCGGAAGCGGCGGCAGGCTTTCCGAATTTGACCGTGCGGGAATTCCTGGCATTTTGCGGGGAAAGCCGAAATTTATTCGGACGCGAACTCGGGGCCGCAGTCGATAGGGTTTGTTCATTAATCGACCTTGAAGCCGCCCTCGATAAACCCATGAAATCGCTTTCCAAAGGTTGGCGGCAGCGCGCTTGGCTGGGCCAGGCGATCCTGCACGATCCGCCTGTTCTTATTCTGGATGAACCCACCGATGGGCTCGATCCTATTCAAAAGGAACAGGTGCGCGCCTTGATTCGCTCTGTGGCCTTAAAAAAGGCCATTATCCTGTCGACCCATATCCTTGAAGAGGCCGAAGAAATCTGTACCCGTGCCGTCATCATTGCCGGCGGGCGTATCGTTGCCGACGACACGCCGGGCAACTTAGCCGATGACAAGGGGCGGATCGCGGACTCTTTCCGCCGCCTCGCCGGGTCAGCGCCATGAACGGAAAATTATTTGTGGGCCAATTGTTTGCAGGTACCGGCGCCATATTCCGCCATGAACTGCGGTTATTGCTGTTTGCCCCCTTGAGCAACCTTTTTCAAATTGGTTTTCTGCTTTCGTTGTCGACCTGCATTTTCCTGATAGCCGATTTTTACGCCACCGACGAGGCTTCCCTTCGGCCCATGCTGACGTTCCTGCCGTGGGTGGCTTTGATCCTGGTGCCCGCCCTGGCAATGCGGTCCTGGGTTGATGAACACAGCGACCGGGGTGTCGAATTGATGCTGACGCTGCCGGTCCGGCTAGGCGCGGTCGTTGTCGGCAAGTTTCTGGCCGGGTATGTGGTTTTGATGATCACGCTGACGTTTACCTTGCCCCTGGCGGCAACCGTTTATTATCTGGGCGACCCCGATCCGGGTGTGATGGTCGCGGGCTATCTGGCTTCGGCTCTTTTGTTGGCGGTTTATTACGCGGTTTCGTTGTTCGCCGCTGCCCTGGCACGCGATCAGGTCGGCGCCTTCGTCATCAGTCTGGCATTACTCTTCTTGCTGTTGCTTTTGGGTTGGGATGTGTTCGCTCGGCTGCTTCACGGCCAGGTGCCGCCCGCAACCATTGAGGTATTTTCCCTTTATAGCCCCAACACCTGGCTTGTCCGGCTGGCTCGGGGCCGGATTGATTTCCCAGGGGTCTTTTATGCCGTCTGCGTAACGACATTCGCCCTCGCCGGTGCCGGGATGATCATCCGTTCGCGTTACCGGGGCTCCACTGCCGGGGTCGCCAAAGTCTGGGCCAAAGTTTTGCTTGGCATCTGCTTGTTAGGACTTTTGATTCCCTTGTCAGCCCGCGTCCCCGGCGCTCTGGACCTGACGGCGGAAGATGAATTCACCCTTCACGGGGGCACCCTTGATGTGCTCGGCAAATTGCCGGCGGGCACCAAAATCACCCTTTATTGGAGCAAGCACGAAGCCAGCGTTCCGGTCCAGATAAAATCCCACGCCCGTCGCGCCATAGACCTTCTCGATACACTGGCTCAGCGGTCCGGCGGGCGGCTGTCGGTGCGGACTGTCGACCCCCTGCCCGATACCGACGAGGAACTGATGGCGCGGGGGTTCGGAATCAAACGCATTCCCATGTCGTCGGGGGATACCTTTTTTCTCGGCATGACGTTTCAGCATGGCAAGCGGAGCGGCAATATTCCCTACCTGGATATACGCCGTGACCGGCTGCTCGAATACGACGTTGCCTTGGCCTTGAACGGACTGACCCGCACCCAGACTCCGAAAATAGGCGTCATCAGTCCGCTTCTGCCGCCGGCAGCAGCGACCGGCAACCGGGAGGGCATGTCGTTCATGGCCGAGCTCAGGCGCGCTTATGACTTGGCCGTTATTCCCCATTTCAAGGACACGCTTCCCGACGGGCTGGATGTCCTGGTGCTGATCGATACAACTATTCTCAGGCGGGAAATGCTGTACGCCATCGATCAATTTGTCATGAACGGAGGGGGCTTGGTTGTCATGATGGACCCTTACCTTCGTTTTAACCGAGCCAGCAATGTCGTCAATCCGTCGCCTTCGGACGACATCAACGACATCTCCGATATCCTGCAAAAATACGGTGTTAAATACTTGGGCGAAGGCGTTGTCGGCGATGGTGAATTGGCTTCTGTGGTTGCCGACCAACAGCAAGGACGAATGAGCTTCCCGTTTTGGATGCGGATTTCCAAGAAGGGCCTGTCGGAATTCCACCCGGCGACGGCGGACCTGAATGAAGTCTTCATGGTTGAGCCGGGGGCCTTGGAAATCACCGACAACGCGCACGCTACGCCATTGATTTCGACGACGGAAAATAGCGGCATCTTGGCCAGGGATAATTTTGCCGACAAGGCGCCTCGTGAATTAGCTCAGGCATTCAAACCAGACGCTCAGCGTCGCGTCATCGCCGCAACACTCAATGGGCCGTTCGATAGCGCCTTTTCATCCCCTCCCGAAGGGACCGGGACAAGCGGGCAGCTAAAGCGTTCAAATGGGCCGGGGGCGCCGGTGTTCGTGATTGCCGACATCGATTGGTTGTTCGATCCGTTTTCGCTGCAACAATCGAACGTCGACGGGCAAGTGGTCGTGCGACCGCTAAATGACAACCTCGCTTTTCTGCTCAACATTATTGAATACGCTAGTGGCGATGCGGCACTCATCGCCATACGGTCGCGCGGCAAGCTGCAACGACCGTTCACCCGTGTTGCTGATTTATTTCAGGCTGCGGAACAAAAATACCGGGAGCGCGAAACGGCGTTGGCCAGGCGGGTTGCCGAGATAGAAGGCCGGATCGCCCGCTATTCAGAGGCTGCCCCCTCGGTGAAAAAAGGCCAACTGCCTGATCAAATCAAAGCGGATTTGAAGAAATTCCGCATGGAGCTATTGCCCGCCCGTCGGGAGCTTCGCGCTCTGCGTCGACAAATAAGAAATGAGGTCGACAACCTGGGCCGCCGGTTGACCCTTGGCAATCTCGTGGCGGGGCCAGCGTTGGTGGGAATTTGGGGAATTGCGGTCGCGGGTTGGCGCCGCCGCAGACGCCACGCAAACTAGGACATCGTCAAATCGCCCAAGCGTGCTTCCAACTCGCCTGATTTTTTGAGTTCCTTAACGATATCAATCATCACCTTGGCCATCGGCATCATCGGCTCACTGGGCGACCATACCAAGCCGACCTCCTGGCTGATTTCCGGCTCGATCAGATCCAAAGCCCGAACCCCCGGAAATTGCCCGGGCATGCGGATAAAATGCTTGGGAATAACGGTTACCAGTTCGGCAAACATGACATGAAAAATCAGATTGAGGATAGAATCCGATGTGGTGACGCTGGGGTCGGGCAATTCTCCCGCCTTGCTGAAGGCATCGTCGATTATTTTCCGCTCGTGCATGGATTTATCCAACAAGCACAACGGCAGGTCGGCGGCGTCCTTCCATGAAATGGCGTTCAATTTCCGGTATTTCTCGGTATCCGGCACCAGAAGGCTCAGCCGTTCATTGTAGATCGGCATGGTATGCAGGTCGGATAATTCGGTTTCCTTGATATAAGTAATGCCGACATCCAGCGAATAGTTGCTCAGGCCCTGTTTGGTTTCCTCAATGCCGAGAAACTTGATATCGACCTCGACACCAGGGTGTTTCACGGTCAGCAGGCGGCTGAACAGCGGCAGCACGGGGGAACTGTTGGGCATCGCGCCCAGCCGGAGCTTGCCTTCGTAGTTTTCACGCATACCGGAAAGCTCGACCAGCATCGCATCGCGCTGCGAGATGACGCGCTCCGCCCACTTGATGACGCGCTTTCCTTCCTTGGTGAAGCCGAGGAACCGCCTGCCACGCAGGACAATGGGCACCTGGAGCGTCAGTTCAAGCTGCTTGATCCCGGTTGAAAGGCTGGGCTGGGATACGTTACAGAAATTTGCAGCACGCCCGAAATGCTCTTCTTGCGCCAAGGCAACAAGGTACTGAAGCTGTCGAAAAAACATGTCTCCCCCGGAATCCCTGTTAGAAATCCTTTTGATAGGTGCGTTATTTAATAGATGCATCCTACCTATTGTTGATAAGAAAATTCTATCAATTATTTATTTTGTTATCCAGTCTCAATCAATAAGGCCCAATTCATTTTATTTTGATCGACCTAACCTATGTCAAGTCTATCTATCGCAGAATCAACTATCAATGAATCATCGGGAAAACGCAAAACCCGATCTAATTAGTCTTCGGAGGTTGAAATGATAGGTCTTAATGAGAAGATCGAATATCCAAGATGCGCCAACCGCGATATGAAGCCCTGTGAAACGCCTGGGTGCAGCGAAAATTGCGCCTATGCCTACAGTTGCCATGAGGATCGCATGGGTCGAACGCCCACCGCTTTCTGGCCCCTCATCGCGTTGGGGATTATCGCAGTTATCGGGATTTTCGTTTGAACCGCTTTTAGATCCTAAACACTCCAGAGCTTTACTCCTGGGCGCTGGGATTGCGGGCCGGACCCTCCGTTAGGCAAATCCGATTGGGTCTTTTATTCTATCTATCAATGACTTATGCCTTGTTGCCCTGTTCGGGTTGGTAGTAAACTCAGGCAAGGCTGTTGTCTTGGATTTAAGTGCCTGCCCGGCTATATCGAGCGGGATGATGATGGTTGTATGTAAAAAATTGGCTATAATTTAGCTGTAAATTAGCTGTATCAGGGAGGACGCGACAATGGCAGAGGCGCCAAAAAAACGAACACGGGTTACCACACGCACGCTCAACAAAAAAATGGCGAACGGCGAGCAAATCGTTCAAATGGCGATCTATGATTACCGTAGCGCCGTCATCGCTGACCGCCAGGATATCGATATCCTTTGTGTTTCCGACACTGGCGGGATGATTCTTTTCGGTCATAAAAGCACCGTCACCGTGAGTTTTGAAGAAGTGATGATGATGGCACAGGCCATCGACCGCGGCAGCCAATACGGCATGCGCATGGTCGATATGCCTTACTGGAGCTTCCATGTGTCGCCGGAACAGGCGGTCGCCAATGCCGGTCGTTTTGTCCATGAAGCCAACGCCGAAGTCATGAAGTGTGAGGGGAATATTCACCACGCCCGCGCCATCGAAGCCATCATCAAGGCCGGCATTCCGGTGCAAGGCCACGTCGGCATCACGCCGATGCGGATGCCGCAACTGGGTGGCTTCTTCGCCCAGGGCAAGGATGCCGAAGGCGCCAAGCGTTTGGTTGAAGACGCCCAGGCCTTCGTCGATGCCGGCTGCTTCTCAATCCTGTGCGAGGTGACGAGCCACGAGGTTTGCCAATACCTGGCCGAAACCCTGCCGGTTCCGGTCATCAGCCTCGGCGCCGGCAATCAGGGCGACGGCGTGCACATCATCACGTCCGACCTGTTCAAGCTTTGGGAAGAGCACGTTCCCCGGCATTCCAAGGTCTACACCGATCTGATCCCGATCATGGAAGACGTTTTCATCCGTTACCGTGAAGAAGTCCGCGAACACATCTATCCGGGGCCGGAACACACCATTTATATGAAAGATGATGAACTCGAGAAGTTCGCCAAGGACATGAAATGGGACAGCAAGCTCGCGGAACTGGACGAGAAAAAGAGCAAATAGAAAAAATAACGCTATAGCAAAACCACATTCAATAGCTTTACGCGGGGGTGTCTTTATTCAGGCATCCCCGTTTTGATCTTTATGAGAAATGCCTGTGGCGGTGGCCGGACTTGCCCGGTGTGCCATATAGACCCCTACCAGCACCACCAGGATGCCGACAAATTGCAGCCTGCTTAGCGGTTCCGACAATAACACCCAGGCAAAAATCGCCGAGCTCACCGGCGCCAGCAGCAAGACCACCGCCGCATATCCCGTGCTCAGGTGCGCCATGCCCCAAACGATCAGACCCTGGCCACAGGCCTGCGATATGACACCGAGCCCGATAATCATCAGCCAACCCTGAAGGGAGCCCGGGATCAGCCCTTGGCCGGTGATCAGCGCCACCGCCAGCAGTGGCAGGCAGGCGATGGCGCACGTCCATGTATTGATGACGGCGCTCGATGCCCGCGCCCTTAGCCGGCTCGCCGTCAGGATATAGCCTGCATAGAAAACCCCGGCGGCAATACCGAGCCCGTCGCCAAGCAGCCTGTAGCCACCAAATTGCGCGCTTTCGCCCAACATCAATACGGCCCCGGTTATGGCCGTTGCGGCGCCGACGAGAAACCGTGCGCTGGCCCGTTCGCCGAACAAAAGCCACGCCCCAAAAACGACGTAAAACGGCTGAGCGTTGAGAAACAGAATTGCATTGGCGGCGGATGTCAGCCGGATCGACCAATGCAGGGCCGTCAAATCGGCGGCGAAAAACAGCCCGCACAAGACGAGAAGCCAGCGATCATGAAGCGGTCGTGGAAAATCGGAAACTGCCGCCTGGGGGCAACCTTTACCCCTAGTTTCCTGGAACAGCCACGCCCCCATAAAAGGCAGGGCCCACAACATGCGGTGAAATGCGGACCCCGCCGGCTCCAGGTCGCTGAGGCGGACAAATACCGGGTTAAGGGCCGTCGCCGCAGTGCCTAGAACGAGCGCTGTCACGGCCCACCGGCGGAGTGAACATCCGTGGTTTTCTCCCTCGCCTGCGCTAGTTTCCCTGTTATTGGCCATTTCCCCGCCTTTAGACCGTCTTCGACGGTAAACCATAGCCCTAGAGGTGGAAATGTATGCGATTGAAATAATATTGGCGAACGGAAAAACGATTTAAAAAAACAAGGAAGCGGTGTCTTTGCCCGGGCAAGACGTTCCCCGCCAGGCAGCGATTCGATAACGAGGAAGCTTCTACACTGGAGGACACCAAGGGCTGAGAGAGATATTTAGTCGCGGCCCTTCTTGCGCCTCGGCCTTCGGCCTAGGCGTCGAACAAGGGTTCGTTTACCGTTCCCCCATCCACCATTAAAAAAGCCCCCGAAACGGGGGCCGGTTTAATGGCGGTGGGCGCAGTCTGGAGCGAACCCGTCTCCGGTCCGTTGAGAGCCTTTTTCCCTGTTATGCAGGGAAAATACAGGGAAATTTTTAGATTTCAGTCTGATATTACCGAATTGCCCTGTCGCGAAGCCCCGGACCCTATGGGTTTGAGTGCTGAATTCCCTGCCTAGAGGAACAGGGATTTAGAGAAGGATATGAGGGAATTCGATTGCGCTGATGACTATGTCCGCTTTCGGGGGTAAGGCGGACATAATTTAGGGTATGGCTGAATGTCCGCTAATAGCCATAAGCGGACATTTGACCAATGTAGAAAGGACCTTCAAATGTTGATTGAGATGGCCGCGAAACCCCCTTTCCGTCTAGGTCACTTAACGTCCGATTCGCATAAAAACCGGATGACCTTGATATTTTCCCGCCGCAAAAGCTAGAGGATCACGCCCACACAGGCCACCTGTTGCTCCGGCGCGGCCGTTCCAGCTAGGCTTATTCGTCCATCCATCCGGGATGCTGTGAAGTGTCAGTTAGGGGGGGAATGTGATTAGAACAGCAGGTCTAGTAGGCTTTGCCGCCGTTCTCTTAGTTGCGTGGACTGAAATCGCCCAGGCAGATTTTAACCAGGAAGTTCGACGTTGTAATTTAGTTGGCGCCCATCCCGACATTCGAATCATTTCCTGCACCCGGAATATTCGCTCGGGCCGGTTCACTGGACGCAACCTTGCCGTAGCCTTCACCAACCGGGCCTTTGCTTACAAGAGGAAAGGCCAGTGGGACAAGGCCATAGCCGATTATGATGAAGCCATCCGCTTGGTACCCGACCTTTTCTTTGCTTTTAACAATCGAGGCAATGCCTATTATTTCAAGGGCCAATTGGACAAGGCCATCGAGAATTACGATAAGGCCCTCCACCTGCAACCCGACTTTGCCGAAGCCTTAAACAACCGGGGCAATGTCTATAGAAAGAAAGGCCAATTGGACAAGGCCATCGAGAATTACGATAAGGCCATTGAGCTGGAGCCAGACAACGCCCGGGTCTTCGCCGACCGGGGACTAGCGTTTGAGAAAAAAGGTAAGCCGACCCAGGCCCTTATAGACTTCAAAAGAGCCCACGCCTTGGGATTTCGCCATTTGCTTCTGTTAAAGAAACTGCAAGAATCCGGCGAGCTTTTGTAAGGGTGTAGGCGGAGCTGCGCCTGTTAGATTCTTATGAGTCGTTAACAGACATACCGTTACCACCTTCTTAATGTCCGCTTTGGGTCATTAGCAGACATTTTGCGTCTACCCTCCGAATGTCCGCTTTTGAAGGTAAAGCGGACGTAATTCAGGGTGCGGCTGAATGTCCGCTAATAGCCAGAAGCGGACATTGCTACTGAACGATTGATGGAAATATCCCTGTTACTATCTCTAACGGGCTTGTTTTGCTACTATCCCCCCAACAGGGTTGTTTGGAAGATTTCGGTGTTACTCCATAAGCGCTTCTATCCGTCTGGGTGACGGGTAGCTCCGGGACGGAGAACCTGTTCTTGTATCAATACATTCTCAAGCGGGCGCTGCTGATAATTCCGACCGTGGTCGGGGCCGGGGCCTTAGTATTTTTCCTGATGCGCGTCCTGCCCGGAGATGTCTGTTTGGTCCGGTGGGTGGACTATGGCATGCACTATGATCAAGCGGTGATTGATATTTGCCGGAACGAACTGGGGCTGAATGACCCTGTGCCTGTTCAGTTCTTTGATTTCATGAAAGGCCTCTTCACCTTCGACTTCGGTATTTCCATGTGGACCTGGAATCCTATCACCGAAGATTTGAATTTACGTTTTGCGCTTTCGTTACAGGTCGCGATCATGGCCACCACCTTCGCCATCCTGATTGCCATTCCGCTGGGCGTCCTTTCGGCCGTCAAGCAGAACACTTGGGTCGATTATGTGGTCCGTATTTTCTCCATCGCCGGTGTCGCCATGCCATCCTTCTGGCTTGGGATCCTCATCATCTTGGGTTTGTTGATCTTTTCCCAGGGATGGTTCGGTAAACCGTGGATGCCGCCGATCGAGTATGTATCGCCTTTCGAGGACCCGATGGCCAACTTTTCCCAGTTGATCTGGCCAGCCGTCGCCGTGGGGTATCGGTATTCGTCGGTAACGATGAGGATGACTCGCTCGGCGCTTCTTGAGGTTCTACGTGAAGACTACATCCGGACGGCGAGGGCCAAGGGCCTAAGAGAGAAGATCGTCATCAACCGTCATGCGCTCAAGAACGCGTTCTTGCCGGTGGTCACCGTCATCGGCATAGAATTCGCCTTTCTCATGGGGGGTTTAGTCGTCACCGAGCAAGTCTTCAACCTTAACGGTCTTGGCAGGTTGTTGATCGAATCCGTCCTTAACCAAGACTACAACATGACACAGGCGCTGATGATGATCATGGTGACGGTATTCGTGTTCGTCAATTTTGCGGTAGATCTGCTCTACGCCTGGCTCGATCCTCGCATCCGTTATAGTTGAGGTCATTCTGGTCACATATGTAGTCGGGGACTGCGAACACCGAATGTCCGTTCTGGGTCAAAAGCAGACATTTCGCGACTACCCTCCGAATGTCCGCTTTCGGGGGTAAAGCGGAAGTAATTTACCGTTCCCGAAAAAGTCTGTTCATAGCCATAAGCGGACATCTAAAACGGCCCTCAAAGACCCTCGAGGCTGTGCGTCAGCCGACAACCCCGCCGTTAACCTGCAACAGCTGGCCATT
>JAZFSL010000043.1:0-2153 GCA_036446135.1 Rhodospirillales bacterium
TGTTTGTAGTTGATGTTGTCGCTGGTCATGTTGCCGGCCCAGCTTCCTCCACCCAGCGTATCGGTGGTTGGGTTGCCATTGAACCAGCTTCCCGAGTTGGCGGCGGCATGCGGCATGCGGCAGTTGATCCGGCCAACGTTGGCCTTGATGGCTATTTCGGTCAACCGCTCGTCGATGGTGGAATGGATAGACGCCGAATGGCCTTCGCCCGAGAAGCGATGCATTTCCTTCATGCGTTCGATCATTTCGCTGAAGTCAGTCCATTTCCACACGGTCAGGACAGGCGAGATTTTCTCGCCGGAGAACCGGTCTTCGGGGCCGGCCTTGGTGCCCATGACCATGATGAACCGCGTACCCTCGGGAACGTCGATCTCGGCATGTTCGGCGATATAGCTGGCCGATTTGGCGACAACGTCGCGGTTCAGGTGCTTGCCGTCGGACCAGTAGTAAGTCCGCAGTTTTTCCCGTTCCTCCGTTGAGCAGAGGTAACCGCCCTCAGCCTTGAGCGCCGCAATCATGTCATCGAAGGCGGCTTCCTCGATCGCCACAGCGTTCTCGGACGAACACGAGGCCGAATTGTTGGCGCATTTGGATTTAACGATCTTGGCGGCGGTTTCTGCGAGATCGACGGTGGTATCGATAATCGAGATGACGTTGCCCGCGCCTACAGTCTGGGCCGGCTTTCCAGCCTCGTAGGCGACGCGGGCCAGGGCCGCTCCGCCGGTGGCGACCACGAAGTCGCAACCGGCCATCAGCTCGCGCGTTCCTTCCTGCGAACCTTTTTTCAGGCTTTGCGCCAAATCCTCCGGCGCTCCCACTTTGCGTAGCGCCTTGCGGATGTGCTCGACCGTCGCATAGGTCGCCTTGCCGGTCCTCGGGTGAGGGGAAGTGATCATCGCGTTACGCGTCTTCAGCAGGCTCAGGCCGATACAGCACACCGTGGATTCCGGGTTGGTGCAGGGCACGATATTGGCGACCACACCCATGGGCTTGGCGTAAATCCGAAGGCCCTTTTCCTTGTCCTCGCGCACGAGGCCGCAGGTCTTCTGGCCGATCATGTCGCGCATCATGCCGCGCGTCTTATTCTGGACCTTATGCAACTTGTCTTCGTATACGCCGATACCTGATTCGCTGACGGCGAGATGGGCCAATTCCTTGGCCGTTTCCTCCTTCTGCAGTTCCCAACCGACGGCGGCGCAAATCTCGTCAACTCTCTCTTGGGGCAGGTATTCTACCTCCTTAAACGCGGCGCGGGCTTTTTTGTACATCTCCGGAATATTGTCAGACATCTTATCTACCTTCTTGGTTCGAGGCCTGCCGGCCCGGCGGATGGTCGGACCGGCAGGCGGGTTTGCGGTTACAATTTTTTGCCAACGAATTTTTTGCCGGTTTGCTTACTGGGGTCTTCGATTTCCTCTTGGATGGAATAACCGCTGCCCCAAACACTCTTCCGCTCTTCCTCACACTTTGCCCATTCGTCCAGGTCGGTGCAGAGAGCCAACTTAGCGTGAGAATCACGTTCGGCCAGCGGCGGCACCGGGCGGTCAGAGGGACCGTCGTACATCTCGGGCGGCGTCAGAACCTGTCCGAGCCGACGATAATCGGCGCGTTCAATCTCCTCGATGAAGTGGGCTCCCGCCGCGAACGAGCGGGTGATGGCAAGAATGGCCCAGGTCGCTTCTGATGTGAAACCCAGATCCATCATGATGGCCCCCATGGCCCCCAGCATGTCGATGTCGACGGGGGTGTCCGAGGCGACTTTCGCCTTCTCGACAATGGCCGTCATCAGTTCCACATAATCGCCGGCCACACCCAATTTCTTGGCCCGTTCGATCATGCGTTTGGCGGCGGGGTCCTTGAGCATCAGATCCGAGACGCCAAGGGATTCGTCGTCGAGGTAATCGTCGACGATGCCCTGAGCGATGGCGTCAAGGTCGAGGCCATTCTCCCGGCCGGCTGCGAGTTCATCGAGCAAACGGTTGCCGAAGGAGGAGTAAGCACCGTAGGCGTGACCGAAGGCGTGGACCGAGGCGCCACAGGCCTGGGTGAGGAAGGTCTTGCTCTGCGCAACCAAGCGCGACACGGCGGCCGGGGCGGAAAGCCCGTCCTCCAGAGCCATGATCATCACGTAGTTGAGCATCTGGTCTTCTTCG
>JAZFSL010000044.1:0-6144 GCA_036446135.1 Rhodospirillales bacterium
TCGGTGGAGCGACCTTAAGCAACGGCCTTTGGGGATTCGACGCCCACGCGGCAACGTTTCCAAGTAAGGCGTTTTCGGCCTACGTCGCGGCCAAGCCCGGCGGTGGCCATGATCGGTTCAGCCGAGCGATCGCGCCAGAATTCCAGCGTGTCACCGGTCAGCCGATGAAGCTGATCTTTACCCCCGGCGCGGGCGGCGTGTTGGCGGCGACCAAAATACTGAACGCGCCCCCCGATGGGTATGCATTGGGTGTCATCGCAATCTCAAGCATGAACGTGTCTATTCAGTTCGGCAAGCCGGAGAACTTCACATTTGGCGCGTTTGCGTATCTGGGAACGATGTGGTCCGGACCGTTGGCCATTTTCACCGGCAAGAATTCGAAGTGGGAGTCCATCGAACAGGTGGTCGAGGCCTCGAAGACACAAAAAATCACGGCGGCGGTTGCCGGCATGCGCCAGATGTACCATGTCGGCGGGCTGATCTTTAACAAGGCGGTCGGCGCCAATATCCAATTCGTGCCTTATGGCGGTGGTTCACCGAGCCGAAAGGCAGCCGCGGCCGAAGAGGCCGATATCGTTTGGACCGGGTTGTTCGACGCCAATGCACAGTATTCCGTGCTCCGTTGTCTGTGCATATTCTCGGACAAAAACCCCATCCCCGATATTATCGACGCACCGACAATGCACGACGTCTATCCGAAACAGGCGGTCGATCTCGAGCATCCCACCGGATATGTCACGTCGGCGGAAGTCGCGCGCAAGAACCCCGAAAACTATAAATTCCTAGTCGACAAATACCGCGAAGCCCACACCTCCGAGGTAACACGGGCGGCACTCAAAAAGGGTGGATGGCCAACAAAAGCAATCAAGTACTGGTCTCCCGAACAAATCATGGAATGGGAGGCGGGCTTTCGCAAAGACATGGCGAAAATATCGCTTTAATTTCGTGAGTGATGTCCGGCTCGGGCGGGATCGCCATCCAGCACGGAATCGCGAAAGCACGCTCGGTGACTCCCGGTCAAGCACGCCAGGGGCGAGGCATTGTTTTGCCCCCTATCGCCCCTGGCGGCCTGAGGCAAGGTCTGAACCCACATCGGGCAGGCGAACGGTGAAGTGAAACAGCGGAACTGGTCCGAAGGCATATTGCCCGCGATCGTCGTGGTTTACGGGATCGCCTACGTCGCGCAGACCCACCACCTTCCCTGGAATGCGATCCTTTATCCTTACGCGCTGCTGGGCATGATCGCCCTGCTGCTTGGGATCATCGCCCTGCGCCAGCGTGCCCGCGGGGATGAGCCCGCAATTGTTCGGGGGGGCGACTCTCTCTCGGCGCCAGCGGGCCAGCAGCCGGTTCGCCAATCGATCGGCGGCGGCATCGCTAACGCCGGCCTGGGCCTGAGCCTGGTTGTTGGCACCTTCGTTTATCCCTGGATCATGGAGTCCTTTGGGTTCGTGTTGACCACGGGGCTCTATTTGTTAGTCCTGTTCCGGGTCTTCAAGTCGTTCCGCCTGGTGGTCATTGGGCCGCTGGCATTGGCCATTTCCGTTATTCTATCGGTGTTTTTGCAACATGTTCTTAGCTTAAATCTTCCCTCTTTCGGGTTCGCGGAACTTCCTTTCGGTATGTAAGGCAGGACATGTGGAATCCTGAATCCCTTCTCTTGGGCCTGGACTTGGTCACCAGCTGGGAGAATCTCCTTTGGTTGGCACTCGGCTTCACCACGGGACTGATCGTTGGTGCCATTCCGGGGCTTGTCGAGAGCACGTTTCTGGCGGTGATGTTGCCGTTCACCATCTATATGGACGTTTGGAGCGCCGTATTCTTCATGACCGGCGGCTACGTGGCGTCCGAGGCTGCCGGTTCCTATCCCGCCATTCTGCTAAACATGCCGGGAACGCCGGGCGCGTCGGCCACCACCTTCGAGGGCTACGCGCTGACCAAAAAAGGCTTTCCCGGCCAGGCGGTCGGCGTATCCGTGACCTCATCGGCTATCGGCACCCTCTGCGGGGCTTTGTTGTTTATGTTCTTGGGCCCTCTGTTCGGAAAATTCGCTTTCAACTTCAATTCCCCCGAAATGTTCATGCTGGCGGTCTTCGGATTGACGGCGGTGGCCTCGCTCACCGGCGATGACCCGATCAAGGGCCTGTTGTCGGCGCTGCTCGGCCTGCTCATCGCAACCACCGGGCTGGATCTGTTCAACGCCCTGCCGCGCGCCACATTCGGATTCTTGGAGGTCTACGACTCCATCCCGCTGCTGCCGGCGCTTTTGGGTCTGTTCGGGTTTTCAGAAATACTCGTGCTGGCCAACCGGCCCTCCATAATCACCAGCCAAGGCATTACCTACAAAGGCCTACGCGCGCCCCTCGAGGGGGTCAGGATCGCCCTCGCCCATCCATTTGTCATCCTGAGGTCGACCATAATCGGATTGCTGGTCGGAATTATTCCCGGAGCGGGCGGGACGGCGGCCAATGTCATCAGCTACGGCCAGGCCAAGCAGTGGTCGAAGCAGCCTGAAAAATTTGGCAAAGGCACCTACGAGGGTCTCGTCGCCACCGACACGTCGAACAATGCGGTCGTCCCCGGTGCGCTGATCCCGACGTTGACCCTCGGAATTCCGGGCAGTCCCACGACGGTGGTGTTCCTAGCCGCGCTGATGCTGCAGGGCATTCGGCCGGGGCCTGGTTTTTATGAGTCTCACGCGACCCAGGCCTATGCCATCGGTTGGGGGCTTATTATGTGCTCCGTGCTGGTTATGGCGGTCGGCCTACCCCTGGCCGGGACTTTCGCCAGGGTCGCATTTGTGCCAACGCGAATTCTCGTGCCACTGATTTCCGTGGCTTGCATCATCGGTGTCTTCAGCGCTCGCCAGTATCTCATCGATATCCAGATCATGGTGCTGTTCGGTGTCTTGGGTTTCATTGTCAAACGATACGGCTACTCACCGGTGGCGCTGTTACTGGGCCTGATTCTGGGTAACCTTCTGGAGGACAACTTTTACCGTAGTGTCATGGTCGGCGGCCCGGAGATCTTTTTCACCAAACCCATTGCCCTTAGCTTGATGTTCCTTTCCGCGCTCTCGTTGGCACTACCCGCCGCCTTGCGCTACGCTGCCAGGGATCGGGCGGCAAAGTCTTCTGAACGTGAATGATCCGCCACCCTTACCCGAGCAAGTGCTCACCGAGGAGCTGTGACCCATGTCAGTTAGTCCTGGAGGACACCCGAGATGGCGCAGTATTGAACACCGTGTCGGCCTGCTGATTCCGTCGTCCAACAGCCTGATCGAGCCGGAATATTACGCCGTCATGCCGCCTTCGGTCAGTGTTCACTTCGCCCGCTTGACGATGACCGAGGTGAGCGCCGACGGCATTGCCCGCCAGGACGCCGACGTGATTGTACAGTCCCAAATGCTGGCGACGGCCAATGTCGAGGTCATTCTGTTTTGCATTACGGCGGCCAGCTTCTATATGGGACTCGACTATGACGCAAAGCTCAAGCGACGGATCGAGGCCGAGAGCGGCAAGCCGGCCCTGACCGCCGCCCGTACGGTGATCGATGCCTTGCGCGTTCTCGATGTGCGTCGGATCGCTTTGGCGACGCCCTTCGTGCCCAAAGGGACCGACCGCGGCCGGCGATTTTTCGAAGCGAATGGTTTCGATGTGGTGGCGGCGGAAGGGCTGGATTATACGGACAATTTTTCTATCGCTCTGATCGATCCCGAGACCGTCCGCGACCTCGTGCGCCGGGTCGACACGGACACCGCCGAGGCCATCATCATTCCGGGCGGCAACATGCCGTGCCTTTCGATCGTCGAGGAGATGGAAGCGGAACTGGGCAAACCTGTGGTGACCACCAACCAGGCGGGAATCTGGGCCTTGCTACGCCATCTCGGCGCCGTCGATCGCGTGGACGGCACCGGTCGGTTGCTCCGGGAACATCTGGCGGGCTGAATGACGACCGCGGCGGCATGCCATTGCCGCCGGGAAACCAAAATGCCGCCAGGATCCGCCCGGGCCGTGGCCAGCGGTCCGGAATGAGGAATTACGCCCGCATTCATTAAAATGTTGGTGTACGTGCCGGCTTCTCGGTGCCGACAAGACGACCCGCGCGACCTTGTTGGCCAAGGCGATCGCGAAATTCAAGGATGTGACGACCCTTCAGAAATTCGTTTCCGGTCATGCCTCGCGCCACAGTCACGTCAACCAGGGCCGCCACCTCGACCACCGCGGCATCTTCGAGCGAAACCGCTCCACCGCCCTGACCAATACATAACCCATATTGATCACATTCATGCAAATATGGTAAGCTGCGTAAAACAAAAATCAATTTGCCGTGCAGCCAGGATGCACATTCGGTGCGTCTTCTGCACCAAGCCCACGGTCTTTGCATAACGGGGGATAACCTATGACTTTGGAAAAAAATCGAGCGAGCCGACTTGGTTTTGTTTTTGTGTCAGCCATCCTTGGTACCTTCATCGCGGCCGGCACCACCTTCGCCCAGGATTTTCCCAACAAGCCCATCACCATCATAGTTCCCTATTCCGCCGGGTCGAACATGACCAAATATTCCCGCGCGGCGGTACCCTCCCTGTCGAAAACGCTGGGGGTTCCTGTGGTCGTGAAAAATATTCCCGGAGCCAACGGGTGGAATCAGGTCTATCGCGCCAAACCCGACGGCTATACGCTGGGCGTCGGTGATCCGACGGGGCAGATTGGCATCAGCATGGTGCAGGAACTTCCCTACGAAATTTCCAAATTCACATGGCTTGGCCAATGGGCTTCCGGAAACCAACTGCTGGTGGCGGGGAAAAAATCAGGCTTCAAAAGTCTTCAGGATTTGGTCGATGCTAAAAAGCCGGTGCGATGCGGAACCTTCGGCGGGCTGTCCGCCGGGGCCGTCCAGTGCGCCCTGCTCGGCGATCAAAAGGGGTTCCCCGTCAAGTTCGTGAACACAGCCGGCCCGAGGGAGGTGCCCCTTGCCGCCCTGCGCGGTGATATCGATATCGGGTCAGTTGGCGTGAACTTGTGGCTGGGCCATATCAAGAAAGGCGATGTCACTCCGATCGTGGTGTGGTCCGCCGAACGCGATAGCCGGGTTCCCGACGTGGATTCCCTATCCGACATCGGTCTTGGCTCCTTAGGAAATTTGACGGTGTACCGTGCGGTATTCACCACACCTGGTATCCCTCAGGACCGCAAGGAGATCCTCATGAAGGCCCTTAACGCGAGCCAAGAGGAACCGAGTTGGAAGGCGTTCATTGACAAGGGCAGTTTGGACAACAACTACGTGTTCGACAACAACTACGCGGTGACCCTGCAGAAGGCCTACGACTCGGTGAGTTCCCGCCGGGCTCTGATCGAAAAGGCCTTCAAGTAATCGGATGCGGTAGCATAATGAGTCAAGCACGAGCACATGCCTGCATTTGGATGGCGAGGACGGATTGGGGTAATAAGCCCCACCGTCCTGGAGGTGATCCCATACGATTTCCATAGTTTTGCCCCCCCGGGTGTCGTCCTGGTGGGGGTGACCTGCCATATGGAAGGCTGGACGGAGGTTCAGTACGAACGCGCGTTAGTGCAGGTCGAATCGTCGGCCAAATACCTGGGCGCGCGGAAGGTTGATTTTGTCGTGCATGTGGCGACCCCGCCGGTGGTGAGTCAGGGCGTCGGGTTCGATTTGAAACTCATCCGGCGCTTGCAGGAATCGGCCGGCTGCCCGGCAACCACCAGTGCCCGGGCCGCCATCAATGCCTTGCGGCATTTCTCCGCGACACGGATCGTCCTGGTGACGGCATTCAACGAGCGGCTCATCGAGCAGCTGTCGGCGTTTTTGGCCGGCAACGGAATAGAGGTGCTCTACGTGGCCAGAATGGCCGCCACCTTTGACTTTCTTCATGCCATCCCCACGGAGAAAATCCGCCAGGCTGTGTTGGAGGCCATGGCAAAAGCGCCAGAGGCCGATGCCGTGTTGATTCCAGGCGGGCAAATTCCCGCCGCACAGTTGGTTGCCTCTCTGGAAGTCGACCTTGGTGTTCCCGTGATCGCACAGAATCATTCCGATTTTTGGGAACCCTTGAGGGCTTTGAAGATAAATGATGTGTCGGCAGGCCACGGCAGGCTTCTGGACAGCCTCGGAGCAATAGACCCT
>JAZFSL010000045.1:0-2631 GCA_036446135.1 Rhodospirillales bacterium
CATGGCACGATACGCAGGAATCGCCCCTTTTGACCTTCTTATCGGCCCGTTTATGGGCTTTGCTTCTCAGCCACTGGTAAGAGGACTGGCCGGGATAGAACAGTTTGACGGTCTTGGTCGGAACCGCTGACCAATCCGAGGGCGGCGCAGCCATGGCCGTACCCCACAACAGGATCATTAAGCCCAAGGTCATTAACAATGTAGATGTCAGGGTTTTCATAATTTTAGCCTCCCGCAAGGTTTAGACTGCGCCAAATCACTTCATAAAACTTTGGGCCACTATTTGGGGGTCACTCCAGAGCCAGTTTTTTTTATTGGTGTTTTGCAATTCCTGACAGCCTCCCAGGCTGCCAAATGTAAGTTAAAGTTAATCTAATCTAAAAGAGAATGCCATCAGAACCGTCTAATCGACGAATGTCCGCTAATGACCCAAAGCGGACATTCATTAGGCATCTCTTTATCTCTCAGTAGGTACGGAGTTCGTGGGCGGGAGCTCGTTGTGCTACCATTGTTGCAGCTGGGAGAGGCCTTCTGAGAAATCTCGCTTGAGTTACGGATTTTTCACGAGCCTGCCTAAAAATTAGCTCTACCTGTTTACTATACAAGTAAAATTAGAATGTCGAAAAAAAAATGCGAGCCATTCAAGTCCTGGAATACGGCAGCGCCGAAGCGCTGACGGCAGCCGATATACCACCGCCTGAACCAGGAGACGGTGAAGCTCAGGTCCAGATCGCCTATGCAGGGGTTAATTTTATCGATGTCTACATGCGACGTGGGATGTACGCTAACAATCGTGCCTACGCCACTTCGTTGCCATTGACCCTGGGCATGGAAGGGGCTGGCATCGTTTCGGCGGTAGGGCCTGGGGTTGATAGCGTAGCGATGGGCGATCGTGTGGCCTACTGTCTTAGTCCGGGCAGCTACGCCGAGTTTGCCGTTGTTCCTGCATGGAAACTGGTAAAATTGCCAAGCGATGTTTCCCTGGCCATTGGCGCGGCAATCATGTTGCAGGGATGCACCGCGCACTACCTCTCACACACGCTGTTCCCGCTCGCCTCCGGTCATACGTGTCTTATCCACGCGGGAGCCGGCGGCGTTGGCCAGTTATTGATCCAACTCGCAAAAATGCGCGGCGCCCGTGTTCTGGCAACCGTAGGTAACGATGAAAAGGCCAGCATCGCCCGCCAACGCGGAGCCGACGAGGTGATTCTTTATCGCAATACCGATTTTCTTCAGGCAGTGATGGCCTTAACCGGTGACGAGGGCGTTGATGTGGTATACGAATCGGTCGGACTCAAGACCTTCGATGACAGCATCCGATGCTTGAAGCATCACGGCACCTGCGTCCTGTTCGGCGCTAGTTCGGGGGCCGTGACTTCAATGAACCCGCAAATTCTGGCCGACGCCGGTTCCGTATTCCTGACCCGTCCCAACCTCGCAGATTACATGGCCAGTGGGGAGGAAATCGTCAACCGTGCCGATGCCCTGTTTAACGCACTTATCCGAGCCAGCTTGGACGTAACCATTGATAGAAAATTTTCGCTGACAGAGGTCGCCGAAGCCCAGCTGACTCTGGAAAGGGGAAAAACGACCGGCAAGTTGATCCTTGAGGTGGATGCAGTCCTCGACAGCTAGGCGACTATCCACCCGGAGGGCACTTCATTATTTTTATCTATTTCATCTATCACCACTATTAGATTAGAGTAAACTTAATAATAACTGGCACGAATGCGATGTCAGAAATAAAGCAGAACAATCAATATTTTCAGGGAGACAAAGCAATGAAACGTTTAAGGGTACCATTAATTGCGTCTGCAGTTTTTTTGGCGTTAGTCTTCACGGCGCCGACGGCGGATGCCGCGAAAACGATGAAGTTTAAAGTCCAGACAGCTCTTACCGCGACGAGCATGTACATGGACATTCTCAAAAGCTTTGGCGCCAATCTCAAAGCCATGTCTGGCGGCCGTCTCGAAGCCGAATTCCTGCCGGCGGGCGCCGTCGTCAAGACCAACGAAATCCACGATGCCGTTAGCTCCGGCGTTGTCGAGGCTGGCTTCACCTGGCCGCATTTCGCCTCCGGCAAGCATCCGGCGGCGTTTCTGTTCGCCGATCAGCCGAGCGTCAACGGCATGGATCAGTTGGGCTTTCTTTCATGGTATTACGAGGGCGAAGGCTACGATCTTTACCGGGAGCTGTACAAAGATCACATGAAGGTTAACGTCAGGGGATTCATCGTCCTGGCATCGGGCGGCCAGCCACTCGGTTGGTTCAAGAAGCCGATCAACGGCCTCGCCGACTTCCAAAAGATTAAGTACCGTGCGCCTCCAGGCCTGACGGGCAAGATCTTCCACGAAATGGGTATTGCCGCCGTTGCCTTACCGGGCGGCGAAATCGTGCCTGCGGCCCAGAAGGGTGTCATCGACGCGGCCGAATGGATCAACCCGGGCGAGGACATCAAACTCGGCTTGCAGCATATCTGGAAGAACTACTATCTGCAGGGCATCCACCAGGCCTCGGACCTTGGCGAAATTATTGTCAACAATGACTTCTGGAAAAAGCTTTCACCGGAACTTCAGGCCATCTTCAGAGGTGCGGCGCAGGCGTCCGTCATGCAATCCCTCGCCGCTCACA
>JAZFSL010000046.1:0-2774 GCA_036446135.1 Rhodospirillales bacterium
GAGCGGCTTTGCTTTTGCATTGGCGACGTATCGGGCAAGGGCGTGCCGGCCGCGCTCTTCATGGTCATGGCGAAAACGCTGCTCAAATCGAGAGCTGTCGACGATGCATCGACCGCCAGCATCCTGACCCACGCCAACGACGAGTTGATCGCCAACAATAAAGCCTGGATGTTCGTCACCATTTTCACTGGAATTCTGAACATCCGATCCGGTGAGTTGATCTACACCAACGCCGGACACAATCCGCCCTATCTGAGGCGCAAGAATGGGGAATGGCAGCGCCTCGACCAGCGCCACGGCCCGGTCATCGGCGCCGTCGAAGGGATGGTCTATAAAGAAGAAACAGACACCATGGAGCCGGGCGATCTGCTTTTCCTCTATACCGACGGCGTCACGGAAGCGAAAGATTCCAAAAACCAACTGTTTTCCGAGGACCGGTTGAAGAAATTGTTGCAGGCGGGAAAATCGGATGATCCCGTCGCCACCATCAATAACACCCTGGCCGCCGTCAGGAAGTTTGAGGGAGGTGTTGAACAGACGGATGATATTACTGTCTTAGGGCTGGAATTTCACGGCCACTCGAAGGCTGCTGTCCTGGAAAAACTGCAGATCGTTATCAAAAACCAGTTTCCTGAAATCGCCGCCGTCAATGAGAAATTCGGGCGTTTTGCCGACAAGTCCGGTATCCCGGCGGCGGTTGCAGGCAAATTCAAACTCATTTTTGATGACCTCTTGAACAACGTCATTTCCTATGCCTACAGCGACGATAGTGAGCATGACATAGAAGTCCGAATGGAGCTGGCCGGTGAACGACTGACCGTGACCGTGACCGACGATGGGGCGCCGTTCAATCCCCTCAATATGGAAGCGCCGGATACGGGTTTATCCCTTGAAGACCGCGATGCTGGGGGACTGGGAATTCATTTGGTCCGCAATCTCGTCGATGACGTGTCCTACCAGCGCCGGATCGACAAGAACATCCTGACCATGGTGAAACATCTTGAACAATCCGTATAACCAAAGCGAGAGGGAAGCCGAATGACGATATCCGTCAAAACCACAAACGACGTAAAGATACTGCTTTGCGAAGGGGCCCTGGATACACAAACGTCCCCTGAGGCTCTGAGCCAATTGCAGCAATTGATCGAAGAGGGGGCCAGGAAGGTCCTCGTAAATTTCGAGGCGCTGGAATATATCAGCAGTGCCGGGCTTCACGTGCTGCTGACCACTGCGAAACAGATGAAATCGGTCGATGGGGAGTTGAGAATTTGCGGCCTCAACGAAGTCGTCAAGGAAGTTTTCGATATCTCGGGCTTCATGACGATATTAAAGGTCTTCGGAGCTGAATCCGATGCGCTCGAGGGTTTTTAATTTCATGCATCTATTGGCAGTGAATTAAAGGAGTCCACAGATGATACTCGTCGCGGCATCTCTTATCGCCGGTTTAGGGCTGTTTTTTGTCGGCCTGTATTTCCTGACCGAGCATCTGAAGATGCTGAGTGGCCGCCGGCTCAGGGAGCGCATCGCCGCATGGACCAAGAAACCGCTGCTCGGCGTGATGTGGGGAGGCGTATTCATCGCCATCACCCAAAGCACGGCCGCCACGATGTTCATCCTCATTTCCATGATGCGGTCCGGGATGATGACCGTCAGGCAGGCCCTGCCAATGATCATCGGCGTCAATATGGCGGCAGGGGCCATCGTTCTGATTTTGGTCATCGACATCAAGGTCGCCATTCTTTTACTTTTAGGGATTGCGGGCATTGTCTACACCAATGATCGGGCACGCGCCTACCGGGCCCTTGCGGGGGCCTTGTTTGGCATCAGTTTGCTGTTTTTCGGCCTTAACACCATGCAGGAGGGTGTCGCGCCGCTTTCCCAAATGGCGTGGTTCGAAGGCTTGCTGGAATGGACCAAGGGTAATTACATCCTGGGCTTCGCCATCGGGGCTGTATTGAGTCTCGTCGTCCAATCGTCCATCGCCGTCGTCGTACTGACCATTGCCTTTCAGAAGGCGGGGCTGTTCTCCCTGACGGAATCCATCATGGTCGTTTACGGGGCCAACGTCGGCTCTTCGATCCTATCCCTCATACTCTCGGCCAGCATGTCGGGGCAATCGAAGCAAATCGCCATGTACCAGACGGCCTATAATTTTGCCGGTGCGATAATTCTGATACCGGTATTTTATCTGGAAGTCTACAAAAGCTATCCGCTGGTTCAGGCCTTCACCGAATGGGCCGCGGCGGGTGCCGGCGGCCAAATTGCAACGGTGAACCTCATTTTCAATGCGCTTCCCGGTGTCGTTCTGTTCGTTATTTTGGGGCTAAGCGCGCGTCTGCTGGCGCGATTCTGGCCGGAGACGCTGGAGGAGCAGGCTTCGAAGCCCAAATATCTCCACGACCATGCCGCCGAAGACCCGGATAGTGCGGTCGATCTTATCGAGCTGGAACAAACCCGCCTGATCGAGTTTATTTCCACGTCCTTCGATACCCAGCGGGGCAGCGGAGACACGTCGAAACTGGCCGCCTTCCAGGAAGCCTCCAAGACCCTTGGCGGAACCATCAAAGAGGCCATCTCGGACATGTCGACCCGCCATCGGCTGACAACGGACGCTTATGAACGACTCAATATTCTGCTTAATCTCCAGCATTCCCTGGAGGCCGCCAATGAAACGATCGGTGGCTTGGCCAATGAGTTTCAGGCGTTGCGGGAATCCCAGTATGGAGCCAGGTTCGTCCGTTCCGCCGTCGAGGGTCTGGACGCCATCGTCATGA
>JAZFSL010000047.1:0-15961 GCA_036446135.1 Rhodospirillales bacterium
CGCCCCTGAGCAATGCCAGAACGCATAACCCCGCCCCCATCAGGGCCAGCAATCCGATCAAGGCTGTCGGCAGTATCGGCGCAAAGAACAGGCTTTCGGTCATTTACCTAGCCTCTTGATGATCGCCGGCATGTGCACCTGGTCGGCCTTGTAGTTGCCGGTCAAAGTGTACATGACCAGATTGACTCCGAACCGGAAGGCCATTTCCCGCTGCCGCTCGCCCCCCGGCACGACAGGGAAAAGCGGGCGTTGCGATTCATCCAGGGCCCACGCCGCCGCCCACTCATGGCCGCCGACGATAACCGGCGAGACGCCGTCATTGACCCGCTCACCGGCCCGCTCGACCCACAGCGTGCCGCCGGTCCAGCGTCCGGGAAATTCCCTGAGCAGGTAAAAGGCGCGGGTCAACACATGGTCCACCGGGACGGGAACCAGGGGCGGAATATCGAGCCCTCTGGTAATTGTCGCCAGCGACGGGTTATCACTGCCACTGCCGCCGGTGCTGCGCGTATCGAACAGAATGGTGCCACCATTTTTAAGGTACGTATTGACGTTGGCCCGCGCTTTTTCAGGCAATGGCCCGGCATGTTCCGCCACCGGCCAATAGAGAAGTGGAAAGAAGGATAATTCGTCCTGGGACAACTGAACGCCTTGCGGCGGTCCCAGCTCTGCCGCCGTGCGGCGCTTGAGGACGACGTTCAATCCGTATAGTCCAGCCCGGCTGGTATCATCGATTTGTTTGTCGCCGGTGATGACATAAGCCAGACGGGTTTCCAGTGAGTTTCCCAAAGCGAAGGCGTCGTCGCCCGCCTGAACGGAGGTCGCCCATAACGCCGCCGCAACGCCTGCGGCTCGGCTTGCCCCCTTGGCAAACGGCAGCAGTCCGCGAAGGCCGAGGCTGGTGGTGAAATCAACCAACACCAAAACCAGCGCCGCCAACAGCAACCAGGGCCTGAAATCAAATTCCGACGGTTTTCCGTAGAATTCCTGCGACACACCACCGGGCAATTCGCCGACCGGCGACAGCCTTGTCACGGTTTCCGACAAATTCAACGCTCGGCGATAATTTTTCGAGCCGTAAAAACCCGGCGGGTGGGCCGGGGAAACCTTTGCCTCATCAAAAGCATCCGCTGGGATGGCCCGCGCATGGGCCGCCGCCCCTCCAAGACGCCCGAAACCGTCAATCATCGACAGCGCTTCCAGCGGCGGGCCGGAGGCTTTTGCCGCGACCCCCTGGCTCAACCCCACCAGCTTTTTCAACATGCCAACGAACAACCCGGAAAGCGGCAGGTTCGACCATTGCGGATTGGCGGAAGTGTGGACCAGCACCAGCCACCCCTTGGCCCTGCGTTCCGCCGTTACCAGTGGCGTTCCATCATCAAGGTGGGCCCAGGTTTTTTCCACCAGTTCCAGAGACGGCTGCGCCAGGACCTGGCGTTTGATCGATACGTCCGAGGGTACGTCAAGGCCATGGAATGGGCTGGCGGCGTCAAAGGGCGCCAGCTTCGCCGGCTTGCCCCATGACATGGTGCCGCCGATAACCCGGTCGCCGCGCCGGAGACGCACCGGCAATAAAGGGCCATTTCCATTATCTTCAATTTCAACCGTCTCCTTGGCCAGCAACGGCCCGGCGAAACGCACAGCGACCCCTCCGGCTTCAATCCAGTTTTCCAGCGCCTTTCGCTCAGAAGCGCCGAGTTGACCGGGGTCCGACAAGACCATGACCGCCAACGGTCTTTTCAGCAGACCGGCGACATTGCCGATGCGAATTTCGGTAAACGGTTTGAGGGCGCGCTCGAGATAAAAAAGATCGCTCAACAGCGGCTGGTTGGCGCTACTCGCCCCCGATACCAGACCCACCGGGCGGCGGCGCCAGCGTTCATCGGTCAAGACCACGGCAGCCGCGTTACCTGCGTCTTCAATTTCAAGACGTTGCAGGCTATTCAACATTTCCGTCGGCAACGCCAGGGTCACACGGGCTTCGGTTTTGCCGGCGGCGAATGTCATCGCTTCGCGCGCCAACAGGCGTCCATCATCGCCAAGCACGCGAAGCCAGGCCGCCGCCATGCCCTTGGGCGACGCCCTTTCGGCGCTGGCAATCAACGCCCCGGCGTCTGTCACCGGCGGCCGCAGCACCATGGCCAGACGGGGGCCCGGATCACGGACAAGCGTCACGCCGCCGAAGCGTTGCAGGGGTTGCAGATATGCCGCCATGTCTTTTGCCGGGTGATTTTCTTCCAGGCCATCGCTCAACCAGACCACGTCGCCGGGCCGGGCGCCTGCCAGGTCAGCTTGTTGCATCAGCCCTTGAAGGGCAGCGCTGCGGTCCGTCGCCCAGGGTTTCGGTTGCAGGGACAAAAACATCTGCCGGGCATCGGCGGCGGTCATCACCGCCGTTGTTGAGGGCTGCGAAGTATCTTCGCCTGGTGCAGTTGTTACAGCTATCACCGGGCGGGCATCCCTTTCCGCCTGATCGACCAGAGTGCTCAGCAAATCGCGTCTGGCCTGCCAGTTTCCCCCGGCCGCCCAGCCGTCATCAATGATGACGATTAACGACCCTTTGCCGGTCTGTTTGGTATCGGCGTTGAGCAACGGATGGGCGGCGGCCAGAATGACCAGAGCGGCCAGGATGAGGCGCAGTATCAACAGCCAAAGCGGCGTGTGGGCAGCGCTTTCCTCTCGGGTGGTCAGGCCCAGCAGCAAACGTACCGGCGGGAAGCGGATGATCGTCGGCAGCGGCGGCGTCAGCCTGAGAAGCCACCAGATCACGGGCAGGGCCAACAACGCCGATAGCGCCATGGGCGCCAGAAACGACAAGGCGCCGAGACTCAACACAGCCTTAATGCCCGTTCTTTTTCGACAGCACGAGATACAGCGCCAGCAGCGTGGCTTCCGGGGATGCGTCGGTGTGATGAACGGCGTAGCTCCAACCAAACGACTTGGCCAGCGCCTCGATGCCCCGGTTGTGGCGCTGGAATTCGGCGAGGTAATCGCGCTTCAGCGATTCCACCCGACCGATCAGAACCTCGCCTTCGCCTTCCGTGCCGTCAAAGCGGACACGCCCGGAAAACGGCAGGGTTTCTTCTGCCGGATCGATAATCTGCACGATATGGCCGCTTAGGCCCTGGTTCGCCAACATGGAAATGGCTTTTTGGGTTTCTTCCAGGGGCGACAGGAAATCACCGATCAGCACCACCCGGCCATAACGCGGCAGGGTTTCGAATGCCGGCAGGCTGGCCGGCTGGGTCACCGTTTTTAGATCCTTATTTCTATCTTGGGCCTCGATCATCGACCACAGCCTGAGCAGCATGCCGCGCCCGGTCGCCGGGGGCATGCCGGTGCCCATCAACGCCACGTGCTCGCCGCCGCGGACCAGAAGCGACGCCAAAGCCAGCAACAGCAAATCGGCGCGCTCGACCTTTTGCGGCAGATTTTCAGACGACCGGTAAGCCATCGACGGCGACCCGTCGCGCCACAACCAGATGCTCTGGGCTGCCTCCCACTCGGTCTCGCGGACGTAAAGCGGTTGCGATTTTGCCGATTGCCGCCAGTCGATCAACTGCGTCGAATCGCCGAATTCATAGCGCCGGAACTGCCAGAAGGTTTCACCCTGGCCGACTCTCCTTCGGCCATGCACGCCTTGGGACACCGTCGCCGCCACGCGTTCGGCAGCAACCATCAGCGGTGGTAAATGCGCGGATAACCCCTCCGCCCGATGGTGGATGTCCGGTTGATGGGATTTGAAAGGACGACCGGAATTCATGGTTTCAGGCCCCGTCAGGCAATGCGCTCGCATAAACGGTCGATGATGCCGCCGAGGGTCACGCCTTCGGCCTGGGCGGCAAATGTCAGAGCCATGCGGTGGCGCAGGATTGGATGCGACAGCGCCAGAATATCGTCGATGCTGGGAGCAAGGCGACCCTCAATGACGGCCCGGGCGCGAACGCCCAACATCAGCGCCTGCGTAGCGCGTGGTCCCGGCCCCCAGGAAACATGGTTTTTGACGTCATCGATATCCGACGTCTCCGGGCGTCCGGCGCGGACCAGTTCCAGGGTCGCCTCGGCGACGCTTTCACCGACCGGCACCTGGCGGACCAGGAGCTGGGCGTCCAACAAAGTTTGGCTATCCATCACCTGCACCGGGTCAGGGTCGATGGTACCGGTGGTATTGACGATGATCTCGCGCTCGCCGTCGATGTCTGGGTAATCCACGTTCACTTGCATGAAAAAGCGGTCAAGCTGGGCTTCCGGCAGGGGAAAAGTGCCTTCCAGCTCGAGCGGGTTTTGCGTCGCCAGCACATGAAACGGAACCGGCAGATCATGATACTGACCAGCGACGCTTACCCGGTGTTCCTGCATGGCTTGCAACAGCGCCGATTGGGTGCGCGGGCTGGCGCGGTTAATTTCGTCGGCCATCAGCAACTGGCAGAACACCGGGCCTTTGATGAAGCGGAAGCCGCGTTTGCCGGTTTCCGATTCTTCCAGCACCTCGGAACCGAGAATGTCGGCCGGCATCAAATCAGGGGTGAATTGCACGCGCCGGTCATCAAGCCCGAACACCGTGCCCAGCGTCTCCACCAGCCGGGTCTTACCGAGCCCCGGCACGCCGATCAGCAACAGATGACCCCCGGCCAACAGTGTGATCAGGGTTTCTTCGATGACGCGGGACTGGCCGTAAATAAAGCGCCCGATGCCGTCGCGGACGGCGGCTATATCGCGGCCCAGCTTATCAATGGCGTCGATAAGCTGATCGGAATTGTCTACACTGGTGGCGGCTTTTTTTTTCTTTTTTGCTGTTGCGGTCACGGCAGCTTCTCCCTGTAAAAACCCGGTCTAGATTATATGAGCAAAAACCCCGGCCAGCCCATCAGTTTATCGTTATCGGCAAAATCTTCCGGTAAGGCGCTGCCCCCTAAAGGTATCACGCCGAGACCGGGCCAGGTGGTCTGTGGCGAGCTGGATATGCGCATCGGGCGTGACGGGGTGTGGCATTACAATGGCTCGCCCATTGGCCGCAAAGAGCTGGTGCGGCTGTTTTCAACCGTGCTCAGACGCGATGACGCCGGTGATTACTGGTTGATCACACCGGCCGAAATGGGTCGCATCGAGGTCGAAGACGCGCCCTTTCTGGCTGTCGAGCTGACCCGCAGCGGCGACGGCGAGGCCCAGGTTCTGACGATGCGAACCAATGTTGACGCCATGGTGACGGTGGATAAAGATCATCCCATCCGGGTCGATATCGACGAAGATACGGGTGCGCCGTCGCCTTACCTGATTATGGACGGCGGCATTGAAGCCCGAATAACGCGGGCCGTCTATTATGAGTTAGTGGCAATGGGAAATACTGGTGAGAAAGAAAATTTCGGCGTTATGAGCAGCGGCACTTTTTTTTCTCTGGGCAAACTGGATAACGCTTGAATGATCACCGCCGACATCGTCATTGAGAGATTAAAAGCACCGTTGGGAGAACCAAAGGGCGACCATGACCTGAACCCCGGCATGGATCCTGAGAATAACCTGACGCCGGCCGCCGTGCTGGTGCCGTTGGTGACGCGGCCGGGCGGCCTAACGACGTTGTTGACCCAGCGAACCGAACATTTATTGCACCACGCCGGGCAAATCAGCTTTCCCGGCGGCCATGTCGACCCCGGCGACGACACGCCCGAAGATACGGCCTTGCGCGAAACCGAAGAAGAAGTCGGCTTAAGCCGTGCGCATATCAAAACCATCGGGCGGCTCAACCAGTATGTCACGCGCACCGGGTTTTCCATTACCCCCGTTGTCGCGATGGTAACGCCGCCGTTTGACGTTACCCCGGATGCCTCCGAAGTCGACGAGGTTTTCGAGGTGCCGCTTGATTTTCTGCTCGACCCCGCCAACCACCAACGCCACAACCGGGAATTCAAAGGTCAAATTCGCCAGTTTTATGCCATGCCCTATGAGGACTATTATATCTGGGGCGCCACCGCCGGGATGCTGGTGAACCTGTATGAAGTGTTGAGGGAGTAATGACCCGTATTTTCCTGACCTATGTGCTGCCACTGGTGCTGCCGACGGCGATCTATTTTGCTTGGATCATGCATGCGCGCCGCCGTCACGATGCCGAAAGCGGCGACGACATGCCAAGGCTGAAAAAAGGCTCCTTGTTCTGGAGCCTGCTGGCCGGATTGCTTCTGATGGGGGCGGGGCTGGTGACCATCGCGCTGAGCACCGGCGAACCGCCGGACAGCGGCACCTATGTTTCGCCCCGGCTCGAAGACGGCAAGGTCGTGCCGCCGCACTTCGAGAAAAACTAGTTCGATGATTTCCATCAATGCTGCCCGCGGCCCCGTCGGCAAGCTTACCGACGAGCCATGGATCACCGCGCCTGAGACCCTGGCCGTCATCGACGCGCTGACCGCCAAGGGGACGGAAGTGCGTTTTGTCGGCGGTTGTGTGCGCGACGCCATGGCTAGGAAATCCTTCAAGGACATCGACCTTGGCACCCCGGACCCGCCGGAAACCGTGATTGAGCTTCTTAAATCCGCCGGTATCAAAGCCATCCCCACCGGCATCGAGCACGGCACCATTACGGCCATTATCGGCAACGAAAAATTCGAGATCACGACCTTGCGGCGCGACATCGACACCGACGGACGGCGCGCCACCGTCGCCTATACCTACGATTGGGTCGAAGATTCCAACCGCCGGGATTTTACCATTAATGCCCTGTCGGCGACGCCCGGTGGCGATGTTTACGACCCCCATGACGGGCTTGGCGATCTGGCGCATGGGCGCATCCGTTTCGTCGGACTGGCCAAGGACCGCATCGAAGAAGACGTGCTCAGGTTGCTGAGGTTTTTCCGTTTTTACGGATTATTCGGCCGTCCGCCGCCGGACAAAGACGCCATGGCCGCCTGCCGCAGCCATGCCGATAAACTGCCGACGTTGTCCGGCGAGCGGGTGCAGGGCGAGGTGGCGAAGATCATGCTGACTCCGAACCCGGCGGACGTCTGCGTGCTGATGCACGGGATCGGTATTTTTGAGCACATTTTACCCGAAGCCGGCGACGTCGGGCGGCTGCGATCACTGAGTTGGCTGGAAACCCGGGCCATCGTCACGGAGGCTGTCTTTCCCGATGCGCTCAGGCGGCTGGCGGCGTTGCTGGACACCGACGCGGATGGCGCCAAGGCCGTGGGCGAACACCTGCACCTGTCGAATAAGGATAAAGAACGCCTTTCAATGCTCTGCGCCCCAAAGCTCGATGTGTCGCCCGACATGGACGACGCTACCCGCCGCCGGGCGCTGCATGAAATTGGAACAGACCGGATGCGCGATCTGGCCTTGCTGGCCTGGGCCGGGGAATTATCGCTGACGCCCCGCTTGCCAATCGAGCGCACGGAAGGCTGGAAAAAATTGCTGGAAGAATGCAACGCCTGGAAAGGCGTGACCTTCCCCGTCCAGGGCCGGGATGCAGCCAACTTAGGCGTCGCCGAAGGCCCCCGCATCGGCGAACTGATGGCGGCGCTGGAAGACTGGTGGGAAGAAGGCGATTACAAGGCCGACCGGGAAGCGTGCCTCAAGCAGTTGAAACTGCTTATTGAGGGCGGCGAAGTAGGCTAAGATCAGTCCATGATGTTGACCGACCCGCAAATCCGACAATACCAGGACCATGGCTATGTCTTTCCACTGCCGGTACTGGACCCCGGCGAAGTCAGTGCCTTAAGAGCCCGTTTTCAGGCTTTCGAAGCAGACCAGGGCGGACCGCTTGAACAGGCGCAACGCAACAAGTGTCATTTGTTGTTCAAATGGATCGACGATCTGATCCGCGACGCGCGCATACTCGATGCCATCGAACAACTCATCGGCCCAGATGTCCTGTGTTGGAATACGATCTTCTGGGTCAAGGAGGCGGGGTCCGACAGCTTCGTTTCCTGGCACCAGGATACCCGCTATTGGGGCCTGTCCAGCGACAAGGTCGTCACCGCGTGGCTGGGGTTGTCGGACGCCAGCATCGAGAGCGGTTGCTTGCGGGTTATGCCGGGCACCCACACCGGCGACGTGCTCAACCACGATGATCGTTATCACCCCGACAACATGCTGACCCGTGGCCAGGAAATTTCGGAAGGCATCGACGAGGCGAAAGCCGTCGTTATGCCGGTCAAGGCGGGGGAAATGTCGTTTCACAATTACCGGCTGGCGCACGCGTCGGGGCCGAACACCTCGGCTGACCGGCGCATCGGTATTTCCATGCACTTCATGCCGCCGGAAACAAAACAGATCGTGGGCGATTGGGACAGCGCCGCACTGGTGCGCGGCAAAGACGATTTCAAACATTTCGAAGCCACGCCGGTGCCGGCATGTGACTTCGACGAGACCGCCGTCGCTTTTCACGCCAAGGCCGGCGAAGCACTGCGCCAAGTGCTGTACACCGGCGCCGAACAGAACGCCCAAAAGCTGTAGCTGCGACTGCCTATCTCAGCAACAGGAACGTCCCAATGTTGGGGCAGAAGTCGCTTTTTCCTTCGACTTTTCCGGCCAGCCACCGTTCGCAATAGCCCTCGCACATGCATTGCCCGCAGCGCTTGCGCGCCATATTCAGGGTCGTCTTTTCTCTGGCGTCCCCATACTTGATGAGCCTGGGATCGAGGCTGAAACGCCGCATCATCGACATCATGCGCCGGGTTGAATGCGCCGCCTCGCTTTTTTGAAACATCATTATCAGAACAAAAGCCACCGTGATCATGACCACGGCGACACTGATTTCGAAGCTTGTTGGGGTCATTGGGTCAATCCTTATATCTGAATGCCAACTATCGCCGATAGTAAGGAAGCATTATCCCGGCTTTCGCCGCCCCTTGCCTTGACCACGGTTAACCCCCAACTAAGGCCACTTCACCTCCGGCGGCATGGACATGAGAATAGCGTCCGTATTGCCGCCGGTCTTGAGGCCGAAGGTAGTGCCGCGGTCGTATAAAAGATTAAATTCCACGTAGCGCCCGCGTTTGATGAGTTGTGCGTCGCGTTGTTCGTCGGTCCAGTCATCATCCATGTGGCGGCGGACGATGTCGGGGTAGGCGTCTTGAAATGCGCGCCCGACATCCTGGGTGAAGGCAAAATCAGCCTCCCAGTCGCCGGTATTGAGGTTGTCGTAGAAAATGCCGCCGACGCCCCGCGCCTCACCCCGGTGCGGCAGATAGAAATATTTGTCGCACCATTTTTTGAACTTCGGATAATACGCAGCGTCGGCCTTGTCGCAGGCATCCTCATAGGCCTTGTGAAAATCCGTCGTGTCCTGATCAACCGGAAAAATCGGCGTCAAATCACCACCGCCGCCGAACCAGCCTTGGGTTGTGACGATCATACGCGTGTTCATATGCGACGTCGGCACCAGGGGCGAGTGCGGGTGAATAACCACCGATACGCCGGACGCCCAATAGCGGGGATCCTCGGCGGCGCCGGGAATTTTGTCGCGGAACTCTTCGGAAAATTCGCCCCAAACCGTAGACACGTTGACGCCGGCTTTTTCAAACACGCGGCCTTCTCGCATCACCGACATGACGCCCCCCCCGGAACCATGGCCTTCACCGTCATCGCGCTGCCAGGCGCTGCGCGCGAAGCGGCCGGGCTGGCTGGAGGAAGTGTGGTTGGGGCCGGTTACGTCGTCCTCGACGGATTCCAGCGCGCTGCAAAGGTCGTCACGAAATTGTTGAAACCACTCGGATGCGCGTTTCTTGTGCTCGTCGCCATAGTCGTCGCTGTTGGTCATAGCTGTTATTCCTTGAGAGGGAAGCCATTAGTCTGGCGCAATGCCTCACCCAATACCATGGCCAAGGAAGCAGCCACGTTCAAGGACCGCATGCCCGCCACCATGGGTACGGTTATGGCTGCATCCACCGCAGCATGAACTTCATCAGGCACACCAGCGCTTTCGCGGCCCGCCAGCAGGGTATCGCCGGAGGCGAAGGCAAAATCGATATACGAAGTATCCGCCTTTGTCGTCAGCAGCACCAAACGGCCAAGATGCTGTTCGTTAAACGTCTGCCACGATACGTGGTTGGTCCAGTCGAGCCGGTCGAGATAATCCATCCCGGCGCGCTTCATTTGTTTGTCGGATAAGGCGAACCCCGTCGGCCCGATAATATCGACGCCGACGCCCAGACATGCGGCTGTACGCATGCATGCCCCTGTATTCTGGGGGATGTCCGGCTGGTACAAGGCTAGTCTGATGGTCGGGGGCATGAGGCGTATCCGGAAAGGGTTGAAAACAAAACCTTAATGAGTAGAGTACTTGGGCAATTGTATACAGTAAGGCGGGGGCCGGAGAGAGGACTTTTCATGACCGACACAGCCATCACCGACGATAAATCCCGTCGCGATTTTCTCATCATTTCCACATCCGCCGCCGGCGCCGTCGGCTCGGCGATCGCCGTCTGGCCTTTTATCGACGTCATGAACCCAGCCGCCGATACGCTGGCGCTATCGACCACGGAAGTTGACCTGGCGCCGATCGAGGAAGGCCAATCCATTACCGTGGTGTGGCGTGGAAAGCCGGTATTTATCCGCCATCGCTCGGCAGCCGAAATCAAACAGGCGGCCGCCGTTTCCCTGGACGATCTGCCCGACCCCCAGGCCGACAAGGACCGGGCCGAAAAACCCCAATGGCTGATCATGGTCGGCATCTGTACGCATTTGGGCTGTATTCCGCTGGGCCAGAAAGCCAATGACCCGAAAGGCGAATACGGCGGCTGGTTCTGCCCGTGTCACGGATCGCACTACGACACGTCGGGCCGAATCCGCAAGGGTCCCGCCCCTAAAAACCTTCCTGTCCCGGAATACCAATATCTTTCCGACACCAAGATTAAAATCGGTTAGGGGGCCGGGCAATGAGCAATAAATTCTACGAAAACCCGGTCATCAAATGGATCGAATACCGGCTGCCGATCTTCAGTTTCATCGATGAATCGGTGGGGTCCGGCTATCCGACGCCGAAAAACCTCAATTACTGGTGGAACTTCGGCTCACTCGCCGGCATCGTGCTAACCGTCATGATCGGCACCGGCATAATGCTGGCCATGAACTATACGCCGCACGTCGATTACGCTTTTGAATCGGTGGAACGGATCATGCGCGACGTCAACTACGGCTGGCTGATGCGCTACCTGCACATGAACGGCGGCTCCATGTTCTTCCTCATCGTCTACATCCACATGTTCCGCGGCCTCTATTACGGGTCCTACAAGAACCCGAGAGAGCTTTTGTGGATCATCGGCGTGTTCATCTTTCTGGCGATGATGGCGACGGCGTTCATGGGGTATGTGCTGCCCTGGGGCCAGCAGAGCTTCTGGGCGGCGACGGTGATCACCAACCTGTTCTCGGCCATCCCCCTGGTCGGGGATTCCATCGTCACCTGGCTGTGGGGCGGGTTTTCCGTCGATAACCCGACGCTCAACCGCTTCTACGCCTTCCATTACCTGTTGCCGTTCGTGCTCTTCGGCCTGGTGTTCGTGCACCTTTGGGCGCTTCACGTGCACAAATCCAACAACCCGCTGGGCATCGACATCCAGGGGCCGCAGGACACCATCCCGTTCCATCCCTATTACACCATGAAGGACCTGTATGGCCTCGGTGTGTTCGTGCTGTTCTTTATGTTCTTCGTCTTCTTCGCGCCGAACTTCTTCTCCGAGCCCGACAACTACATCAAGGCCAATCCCCTGGTGACGCCAACCCACATCGTGCCGGAATGGTATTTCCTGCCGGCTTACGCGGTGCTGCGCGCGGTGCCGGATATCTGGTTCATTTCCGCCAAACTGGGCGGCGTCATCGCCATGTTCGCCTTCACCCTGGTTTTGCTGCTGTTGCCGTGGCTCGACCGCTCGCCGGTCCGGAGCGCCAGTTTCCGGCCTATCTACAGGCAGTTCTTCTGGATCTTCGTGGTCGATTGCATCATCTTGGGCTGGGTCGGCGCCAACACGCCGGACGCCATGTTCCACGGCGTGCCGTTCCTGTGGATCGGCCGCATTGCGACGATTTACTACTTCGCCCATATCCTGATCCTCATTCCGCTGATCAGTGTTCTCGAGAAGCCGAAGCCGATGCCGGAAAGTATTGCGGCGGCGGTGGCGGCGGACGGCAAAGCCGGGGCGGGAGAAAACAAATGAAAAAAATCAACCTCACTCCGGCGTTAACGGCCTTGACCATTGCCCTCACCGTCGCCTTGTCGCCCGCCATCGCGTCCGAGGGCGCCAAGCCCGAAGCCCGGGACTGGTCGTGGAACGGCATGTTCGGCACTTTCGAGCGGGCCGCGTTGCATCGGGGATACCAAGTCTACAACGAAGTCTGCGCGTCGTGTCATTCGCTGGGGCTGTTGTCGTACAGGAACCTTGCCGCCATCGGCTTCAGCGAAGACCAGGTCAAAAAAATCGCCGCCGAGTTCGAAGTCACCGACGGCCCCAACGACGAGGGCGAGATGTTCCAGCGCCCGGCCCGTCCATCGGACTCGTTCGTTCCCCCCTTCCCTAACGGAAATGCCGCGCGCGCATCCAATAACGGCGCCCTGCCGCCAGACCTGTCGCTGATTACCAAGGCGCGCAAGGGCGGCGCCAATTACATCCACGGCCTGCTGACAGGCTACTTGGAAGAGCCCCCCGCCGGCGTCACCCTGCCGGAAGGCATGAGCTATAATCTTTACTTCCCCGGCAACCAGATCGCCATGGGGCCGCCGCTGGACGATGACGCGGTGGAATACGCAGACGGCACCAAGGCGACCAAGGACCAGCTTGCCGCCGACGTCACGACGTTCCTGGCCTGGGCGGCGGAACCGGAACTGGAGGAACGCAAGCGCATGGGTATTAAAGTCATGCTGTTCCTGCTGGTGCTGACGGGGATGCTCTATGCGCTGAAAAGGGCGATCTGGAAGGATCAGCACTAGGGCAAATCCCGAGCGGATGGTTACACCCGCGACGACGAATTTGCGTAAAAATAAAGACGTTTAACCGGAAACGAAAACAAGGGCGACGCCACACGCGTCGCCCGCCGCCACCTTTAGCGAGCCATCTTCAACCTCAAAAGCGACGCCTTCTTTTTCCAGCACTGCCGCCGTCCGGCCTAAATCGCTGACCGTCACCTCAAATCCAACAGGCCCCGGCGGTGTGCCTACTTGCAGATAAAGGTGCGCGTTGCCGACACGCACCACACCTTCACTGACCGCCTGTCTACCGAACAGTTTAGCGTAGGCATGTGCGGCGGCCTCTACATCATCAACACGCACCGTCGCCGACGATATCCCCGCTGCGCCGTTGGCGTGGTCCAGCCATTGCGGCTGCCACACCAGTTCCGGGGTTAAATGCCGGATAACGAAGGACGGCGCGCCGGGGGTGGCTTCGGGCGGCAGGTGCACCAACTCAAAACGCGGTTCAACCTCGCCTTCCGGCAGTTCCAGCGCCCTGGATAACGGTTTCGGCGGCTCTGCGCCGAGCGCTTTCAGCGCCTCGTAAGCAGCCTCGGCATCATCGGTGGCGTAGCATAAACTCAGCAGCCCCTCGCCACTTTCTGCCAGCTTTTTATCGAGATTGTTAGTGAACTGGCTCGCATCGACAATGCCGAGTAGCTCGATGTAGTCGCCATCAAACATGATGCAGTAATTCGCCGTCCCCCAACCAAAATGCCGGCCACGTGGGCTGAGGGTAAAACCGAGACGACTGTACGTATCCCGCGCCGCTTCCAGATCGGCAACGCCGACAATGACATGGTCGAAGCCGCCTAAGGGGGAGGTCACTTCTTGCCTTTACCCTTGCCTTTTTTCTTACCCTTATTATTTCCTTGGGCCTCGATTTTAGCCTTCAGGGTCTTATAGAGATCCATCGCCTTTTTCGGCGTTTCCAACTTGTGAACCACCGCGCCAACGGCCTGGATCATCGCCACCGGGCAATCGGACTGGAAAATGTTGCGCCCCATATCGACCCCCGCCGCCCCCTGATCGACCGCTTTATAGGCCATGCTTAGCGCGTCCAGTTCCGGCAGTTTCTTGCCGCCGGCAATGACGATGGGCACCGGGCAACCGGCGGTAACTTTCTCAAAACCCTTTTCGATGAAGTAGCTTTTGACGTAGTGCGCCCCCAGTTCGGCGGCGATGCGGGTGGCGAGGCCGAAGTAGCGGGCGTCGCGTTTCATGTCGGCGCCGACGCCGGTGACGGCAAGGGTCGGGATGCCTGTGCTGTTGCCGGTATCGATTAGCTTGATCAGGTTCTTGATCGACTGGTGCTCGTAGGGGGCGCCGATATAAATCTGCGTCGTGATGGCGGCGGCGTTGAGGCGCACGGCATCGTCGATGTCGACGGCGACGGTTTCGTTTGAAAGCTCGCTCAGGATGCTTTGTCCGCCCGAACAGCGCAGCACGATGGGCTTGTTGGTTTCCGCCGGCACGACGGAGCGAAGCACGCCGCGGGTACACATCAACACATCGGCGTGGGGCATCAGCGGCGTGATCGAAAGGTCAATGCGTTCCAGTCCGCTGGCCGGCCCCTGAAAATAGCCGTGATCGAAGGCCAGCATGACGGTGCGGCCGCTTTTGGGATTGAAGATTCTGGCCAGCCGGTTTTGCATGCCCCAGTCCAGCGCCCCTGAGCCCTTGAGGAAAAAGGCTTTGTTTTTTTGCGGAATGCCGAGGCCGTAATCCTTGCCTTCCCTGATGTCGTCCTTGTCAGCCATGATGGTTTTCCTCTTTTTCCTCTAAAAACTTGCGCAAGCTTAACGGCATTTTCCCCTACCGCAAGGCAGCCGCAATGTTGCCGCCGTCCACCGTGACGATGGACGCCGTCGTCTTGGTCGAGCGCGCCAGATCGACGAAGGCTTTTGCGACGTCTTCGGCGGTGACCTCGCGGCCCAACAGATTGCCGCCCATGTAATCGTCCGGGCTTTGCCCGCGGGCGCGCGACCGCGCCTTGATCATATCGCCGCTCAACAGGCCGGAGCGGATGCGATCGGCATTGACGGCGTTGGACTTGATGCCCAGATGCCCGTAATCGAGCGCATATTGCCGCATCAGCGCCACCGTCGCCGCCTTGGGCAATCCATAAGGCCCAAAGTCACGCCCCGGATTGACCGATTGCTTGGACGCATTAAACAGCAAACAGCCGCCCAGGCCCTGCACCGTCATCACGTGCACGGCGTTTTTGGCCACCGATTGATGGGCGAAGAAGTTAAGCTCGAAGCTGTCGCGGAGAATTTTATCTGAGACCGTGCCGATGGCGCCCTGCCAGGCGGCGCCGGCGTTGGAAACGACGATATCGACGCCACCATATGTTTTCACCACGGCGTCGAAGGCGCGCCTGACGGCGCGGCCGTCGGTGACGTCACAGGCCAATCCCAAGCCACCGAATTCCGCCGCCACGGCTTCGGCCGCCCGCATATCCAGGTCCAGCACCGCTACTTCCGAGCCGTCGGCGGCCAAGGCGCGGGCCGTCGCAGCCCCGATACCGGAACCGCCGCCGGTGACGATGGAGACGTGGCGTGCCAGCGGTTTTTTGGCCCCGTGGCCCAGTTTCGCCCGTTCCAGCGGCCAGTACTCGGCGTCGAACATGTCGGCGGCGGGGATACTTTCGTAAGATCCAGTGCGCTCGGCATTGGTGATGACCTCGATGTTAGCTTCAACCAAGTCGGCTGCGATGCCGGCGGCTGTCGCAGACGCGCCGAGGCCGAAAATACCGAGCCCCGGCACCATAATCATGCGCGGCATCGGGTCGAGCTCGGTTTTTTTTGTCCGCCGCCGGCCCTTGTAGCGCTTGAAATTAGCCTGGCTATCGGTGACGAAACGCTTCAGCGCCCGCGCTGTTCCCTTGCGGAAATCATCAAGGCGGCCACTTTCCGGCACCGGGGTGATCAGCGGTTTGGGTTTGGTGCGAATGACATGATCCGGCGTCGCCGTGCCCTGGCAGGCATAGCGTTTGAGGTCGCGGCCGTTGACGAAATCCAAAACTTTTTT
>JAZFSL010000048.1:0-2879 GCA_036446135.1 Rhodospirillales bacterium
GGGTTTCTAAGTCATTGGAAGGAATGGTGCCGCCTGCAAGACTCGAACTTGCGACCCCCGCATTACGAATGCGATGCTCTACCAACTGAGCTAAGGCGGCACAATACATCTCGCAACCTTATTATAGCCTTATTACAGGCAAGGGAAAGATTGCACCCCTTTGTTATTCCAATACTATTTCCAGCCGACCTTAAAATTACGAATGCGATGCTCTGCCAGCTGAGCTAAGGCGACATTTGGGGCGAAAACTACACCGGTCCCCGTTTGTGTCAAGTGCAGTGTCTTCGCCGGATATTAAAAACCCCTTACAACAGCGCAGTATCACCATCGTAGGCCGTCACGGTCCAACCATCCCCGGTCTCCAGGGGGGCCTTCAAATCGTCGCGAAGGGCTTTGAAGTAGAACGGAAACGTCGCCATTGAACGCGAATATGGCTTGTGGTCCAGCGCCATCCCCCGCAAAGGTGCCGCCAGGCCGATCAGTTCCAGCACATGACAGCGCTTGGCTATGGCGTATTCATAAGCCGCCGCCAGCAAGGCATTGAGCGTGTCCGGATCGTCGCCGGCAACAAATACATCGGCGATCTTGAGGCGCTTGAGGCCTATTTTAGGTGCGTCTTCGCGGACCAGGACGGCATAGCCTTCGAGCTTTCCGTCCCGGCGGGTGCAAAGAATCCGCGTATCGGCGGCGTTCTGGCTGAGGCCGAAATACCATTTCAAGGTCTCTGCATCGCGGGCGGCTAACAGGCGTTCCGGGTTCTCCGTGAGTTTTTGTTGCCAAAGGCCGTCAAATTCGCTGCCGATGTCGTCCACAGTAATGGGCGTGATATCGCTTAGGCTCGCATAGGGGCGCCGCCCCATGATCCGCATTTGCGCATTCAGCGCGACGGAAGCCAACAGCCCGCCGAAAAAAGCCGTCATACCGCCCCGGCCTTTTTTCTTCAGCCCGGCACGCAGGAATCCGAAGGCATCAACCACCCAATAGAGAATGTCACCATAACCGGGTTGCGGCAGTTTCGACGCGCCAAACTCAACGCAGCGTTTGCCGGCTGGCGCGCTGGCAGATGAGATCAGCACCAGGTCGGCAGTCTGTTGGCCGAAAAACGCCTCGCACAGCACCGAGGTGTGGGCGCGATAGTCCTTATCCACGGCCCAGGCGCGCGCGCTTGAAACGATAACGGGTTTTCCTTGGAAATAGGCCACCTGGGGGATGTTGCCGAAAAAACCGACGATGCGGTCTTGATCTTCCAATATCCAACCAAGCGCCGGAGTGTCGCCATGATGTTTGAGCGCCGGGTTATCTTGCCACAGTTTTGTCCAGTGCTCAGCGATGGCATCTTCGCCTGCCGGCATGACGAGCCCCAGGCGCACGAGAAATTCCGTAATCGCGGGCGCGTCATTGAGGGCAGCATTGCGAAGCGTGGGCGCGGAAGGTTGCGTCATCATGCCCTCACGACGCAAAAAAATATTTAATCTGGTAATTGCCCCACCCAGCCAACAGGTGGTCGCGCCGAACATTCATCGGGTTTCCACTTTGATGCATGGCGCCCCGATGGCCGGTGAGAAATGATTTATAGCCGACACGCCCAGCCAATTCCGGGTCGCGCCCCGGCAAATAATCGATATTCTCGCGCCCAAAGGGACAACAGAAATGATCGCACGCCCGGCCCAGTTCCGCTTCGATGACGTCCTTGGAACCCTTCATCTCGGCCCGGGCCGTGTCTTCGTCCAGATCGGCCAGGTGCACGTGGTTAATGGTGTGTGACCCGATAGTCATGCCCGCGTCGGCCATTTTCCGGCAATCGTCCCAGGTCAGAAATTCCATTAACAAGTCGCCACTGTCATAAAACCCCAACAGCTTTTCGCGGTCCCCCTCAACAGAGGTGTCGATGAAGCCCGTAACCAGGAAAAACGCCGCCATCGCCTTGTGGTCGACAAGAACCGGCATGGCATTGGTGAACCCGTTTTTGAAACCGTCGTCGAAGGAAAGACAGACATAGCGCCCGTCGATGGGCCCGCCGGATGCCATCATAGCCACAGCATCATCAAGGCTGATGAAATCACCAAGCCCCGCCATATACGTCAGTTGCCGGGCGAAGTCGCGACGTTCGTCATCAAACACATGATGATAATACGGAAACCGGATCCAGCCGCCAGCCGTGTCCACCGAACGCGCCGCTGATAGCGCCATCAGCGCCCCGGCGCGGGCCAGATGGCGGGCCTTCGCCAACGTCGTTTCACCGGCGCTAAAATCCCGCACCGTGGTGACGGGCTGACCTGAAGGAGCGTTTGTCACCCGACTCCTGTGTCCCCGTCCGTATCCCTGGGCGGCAGAATGGTCTGATGCTCAGAGTCGAAACTGGCCTCAATTAAAATTTCCGGTATGCTGCCGGGTAGGGCAATAATGCTGGGCGGTGTGCGCCAGGTGTAACTGTCGAACGCTTCACACTTGCCACAAACCACTGACCAGGCGGCGACCGCATTGCCACAATGCTCGCACACCCAGGTCGCGTCGGCACTGGCTTGCGATGCCCGCATTAGCCATTCGTGAGCTTTCGTATGGTCTTGGTTTTCGCTCTCTTCCAGTTCCGCCATCATCCGGCAGACGACGCCGGGCAAGGAGCCGTTTAAAATCGCCGCCGAGGCATTCTCCAGGCATTGGCGGGCCTCGCCCCAAAGTCCCGCTTCCAACGACGCACGGGCCTTGGCGATGAGGCTTTCGAGATGCTCGGGATTGAGTTTGATTAATTTTTCCGTGGCCTTGACCCGGTCCAGGGCCGCCGTCGCACCCGAAGCCTGCCAATAGGGTTCAAGTAGTGCCGGATGGGGGGCCAAGGTCCAGGTTTTGACAATCATTTTTGCCGCCTTCGAGGATTTTCC
>JAZFSL010000049.1:0-14820 GCA_036446135.1 Rhodospirillales bacterium
GGATCATCGTCTGCGCCTTACCCTTGGCCTTGGGCACGATATCGTTCTTGTAGGTTTGCGCCTCGTTGATGGAGCGTTCCTGATCCTGGCGCGCGCGCTGCACGTCATGGAAGGCGTCGATCACTTCGGCCGGAGGATCGGATTTTTGCAGCTGCACTTCGGCAATGGAGACGCCGGCGCCGTATTCATCCAAAATATTCTGCAATAGGACCCTGGACTGCTGTTGCACTTGTTGGCGCTTGCCGGTGGTGGCGCCTTCCAGCGGGGTTTGGCCGATAATTTCACGCATCGCGCTTTCGGCGGCGATTTTTATGGTCGCTTCCGGGTCGCGGATATTGAACAGAAAATCGGCGGCGTTCTTGATCCGCCACTGGACGACAAAATCGATATCGATGATGTTTTGATCACCGGTCAGCATCAGGCTTTCCTGCGGCACGTCACGCGCACCGGTGCTGCGGCTGCCTTCGCCCAGGCCACGAAACCCAACGGTAATGGTGTTGGTGCGTTCCACATTGGGTTTCAGCACCTGACCGACGGGGCCAGGGAACCAGTAATTCAGACCCGGCTGCGTCAGTTTGACGAATTTCCCGAACATCAGCTCGACGCCCTGTTCTCCCGGCTGCACGCGGTAGAACCCGCTGCCCAGCCAAATGGCGATGACGGCCACGACCAGCAGGATCATTCCCCGTGCGCTGCCGCCGCCGGATGGCAGGAAGCTTTTGAACTTGTCCTGACCCCGGCGCAGCATTTCCTCGATATCGGGGGGGGGCGGTCCGGATTGTCCGCCACCGCCACCACTACCCCAAGGTCCCTGGCCGCCACCGTTACCGCCGCCGCCCCAAGGGCCGCCGCCTTGTGAATTTCTCGCCATATTACTTATCCGTCCCTTTTAATAATTTTTAGAAGATGAAAGCTTGTAATTTTGGCCTTGTGCGCTACTTCCTATACGAATTACCGAACTTTGGTGCCTTTTGAGGCAGGTTTGGGGCCTTGGTAACGCGACAGCGCAGCCAAAGCTAGTTTAATATCGCTTATTATTTGGAGTTTTCAAGGATGGCTGGGGTTACAGAAGAACAAATATTCAAGGCTCTCGCAGACGTGAAGGACCCCGATAGCGGCAAGGACATCGTCAGTGCCGGTATGGTCAAGGGTTTGCAGACCAAAGACGGCAATGTCGCTTTCGCCATTGAGGTCACTCCGGACAAAGGCGCAGGCCTCGAACCATTGCGCCGGGAAGCCGAAGAGGCTGTGTTCGATCTTGTCGGCGTGACCTCGGCTACCGTGGTGCTGACCGCAGAACGGGGGGCTGGCTCGACCCCGCCGCCACAGGCAGCACAAGGTGTGCAGGGCGGCTCGCTTGGCGCACAACCGGGGCCGGGGCCGGGGGCGCCGCAAATGCTGCCGGGCATCAAACACATTATCGCCGTCGCCAGCGGCAAGGGCGGTGTCGGCAAATCGACCACGGCCGTCAACCTGGCGCTGGGACTTGCCACCGGCGGCCACAACGTAGGCCTGCTCGACGCCGACATCTACGGACCCTCCATGCCCCGTATGATGGGCATTTCCGGCCAGCCGTCCTCGTCGGACGGATCAAAACTGGACGCCATGGAAAATTTCGGCATCAAGGTAATGTCCATGGGGTTCCTGGTCGAAGAAGACACGCCGATGATCTGGCGCGGGCCGATGGTGCAATCGGCGCTGGAACAGATGATGCGCGACGTTAATTGGGGTGAACTGGACGTCATGGTTATCGACATGCCGCCGGGTACGGGTGATGCGCAACTGACCATAGCCCAGCGGGTACCGCTGGCCGGTGCCGTCATTGTTTCGACCCCCCAGGACATTGCGCTCCTGGACGCCCGCAAGGGCCTCAACATGTTCCGAAAGGTCGATGTGCCGGTGTTGGGGCTGATCGAAAATATGAGCTACTTCACCTGTCCGCATTGTGGTGAGCGGTCTGAAATATTCAGCCACGGCGGCGCCAAGACCGTGGCCAAAGAGCTGGGAATGAAATTTTTGGGTGAAATCCCCCTCGACATCCAGATCCGCGAAACGTCGGACAGCGGCAAGCCGATCGTCGTTTCCGAACCGGAAAGCGAGCACGCCAAATCCTACCGCGCCATTGCGGAAAAGGTTTGGGACAGCATCGACGGCGCCAATGCCACCCAGGCAGGCCCCAAGATCGTCGTTCAGTAATCATTCAATAATCGTTCAATAAAATGCTATTTTCCCCTGCCATGGTTTTCCATGGTGGGGGAATTTTCATTTAGGTCGTTTCTGGTCGTTTTTTTGGCGGCCATGATCGCTTTTCAGGCCCCAGTCGGAGCCAGATGCCCCGCCCCTGCAAAAGCCCCGCAAAGCCTAAGCCGGGTCCGAAAATCTAGCTTATTCTTTCCAACTGGACGAAACTGTACGCAGGCTCGCCCTGGTCTTCCGCATCGTGAATTTCTCTCGACGTTTCCCGCCAGCCACCTTCATCCAACTCGGGGAAATGGGCGTCGCCGGGCGGCGTCAGGGCGATTTCCGTCAAATAAATGCGATCGGCCGCACTCATCGCCTGGGCGTAGATGTCGGCGCCGCCGATGACAAAAACTTCGTCCGCGCCTTCTATCTCCGCCATTGCCCTGGCCTTGTCCAGGGCCGTTCCCAAATCGTGCACGACATCGGCGTCGGGGACTTGAAAATTCTGGTTGCGGGTAATGATGATATTGGTGCGCCCCGGAAGCGCAGCGCCGATGGATTGATACGTCTTGCGGCCCATGATCACCGGGTGGCCCATGGTTGCGTGCTTGAAGAACTTGAGGTCGGCGGAAATATGCCACGGCATGCCGCCGTCGAGCCCGATGACCCGGTTTTGCGCCATTGCTACAATCAAGGAAATACGCACCATGTTCCCGCCCTAGACCGCAATCGGGGCGGAGATGTGGGGATGCGGGTTATAGGCGTCAAGGGTGAAGTCTTCGAATTTGAAGCCGAAGATATCGTCGACCGCCGGATTGATGGTCATGGTCGGCAGCGCCCGCGGTTCGCGCGTCAATTGCAAGTCCGCCTGCTCGATATGATTGGCGTAGAGGTGCGCATCGCCGAAGGTATGGACGAAATCGCCGGGCTGAAGCCCCGTCACCTGCGCCATCATCTGCGTCAGCAAGGCGTAGGACGCGATGTTAAAGGGCACGCCCAAAAATACATCGGCGCTGCGTTGATAAAGCTGGCACGACAGTTTGCCGTCGGCGACATAGAATTGAAACAGGCAGTGACACGGCGGCAACGCCATATCATCGACATCGGCGACGTTCCAGGCGCTGACGATATGACGGCGCGAATCGGGGTTGTTTTTAATCGCTTCGACAAGGCCCGCGATCTGGTCGATTTTGGAACCATCAGGCGTCGGCCAGGATCGCCACTGATGACCATAAACGGGGCCTAACTCCCCCGCTTCATCGGCCCATTCGTCCCATATTTTGACGCCGACATCGTTCAGCGCCTTGATGTTGGTATCGCCGTCCAGGAACCACAGCAATTCATAGATGATCGATTTCAGGTGCAGCTTCTTGGTCGTCAGCAACGGAAACCCCGCCGACAGATCAAACCGCATCTGATAGCCGAAGACGCTCTCAGTCCCGGTGCCGGTACGGTCGCCCTTGAGCGCACCGTTGGTTCTGATGTGTGAAAGCAAGTCGAGATATTGTTGCATGGATGCGCCTTGGCCCCCTCCCGGCCAGCCCGGGAATCAGTGATTTTACCCCAGCCGGGCGGTGGCGCAAAGGGCGGGATAATAAGGGGACTTCGCCCCCTTAACCCCTTCCAAGGGCCATCCGGCCCTTGGAACCCATGTGATTAGTATGGTGTCCCTGGAATTGGGAAATTACCGTCGTAATTGTCACCGGCGGAGCAACAATGTCCGCTTTACCCCCGAAAGCGGACATTGGAGAATTCCGGGGACAAATTTCAGGGACAATACTTAATTATTTACTCCGGCGTTTCGTTGGCGGTCGGGTTATTTTTGCTCCCTGTCCGGGCTGCGCCCGTCCTCCCCTTTGCAAAACCGCCCCTAACTCACTATATTAGCGGTGCCGGTTTACCGGCTATGGCGATAAACGTTTGACGGAATAAGCGTTGCGGACCCGGGGGCAGTGCCCGGCGCCTCCACCAATTCTCTTCCTTGCCCGGTTCTGGGCAGGGAATTTGCGGGGGCGAAACAGGATCGACGTGCGTAGTAAAGGTCAAATTTTTGCTCGGTGAGGCACCACCGTTATCGGTCCACAAGCAATAGTTGCCAATGATAACTATGCTCAGGCTCGTCTCGCAGCTTAACGCTGTCGGATGATCCGAAAATTAAGTCCCTAGGCCTTAGCAGCTTAGGGCGGGGTTCGGGAGGCGCCTGGCAACAGAAGCCTCCCACTTTATTTCAACTTCCCCCATTAACCCCAATAACCCTGCCGAATACCGGCTTAGTCCATCTTGGGCCTTTCCGTGCTGGTCTATTCGGGGGTTAGGGGGTAGAAATATAGGCATGAATGACGATCCTCTTCGCTATGACACTTGGATCGAGGATGCGCTACGCAGCGTCATCCGGCGCACCCTTGGTTTTGCCGCCGAGAACGGGCTGCCCGGCGAACACCACTTTTACATCACGTTTCGAACCGACGCCGACGGCGTCGAGGTACCGGCCTACCTCAAGGCCGAAAACCCGGAAGAGCTGACCATCGTCTTGCAACACCAATTCGAGGATCTGGTCGTCAACGAAGACGCCATGTGGGTGACCCTTCGCTTTAACGGCAGCCCGGAACGGCTGCGTATTCCTTTTGACGCAGTACTCAGCTTCGCCGACCCATCCGTAAACTTCGGCCTGCAATTGAAGATGAGCGGCGAGCCGGAAGGCAATATGGAATTCGACGCGACCCAGGCGCAAAATTTCGAAGCCGAGGCCGCCACCCCGGCGCAGGACGCGAACATGAGCCCAGGCAACAAGAAGGCCAAGGGAACCGGCGAAGTCATCGCGCTGGATGCTTTCCGCAAAAAATAAACCGGCCCTTCGGATACCGTTCTCTTGAGGAGAAGGCGCATGAGCGACTACGTCCATCACCAAATGTTCAAACTGGGCGAGGCAAAAACGCCGTATCGCAAACTGACATCCGATTTCGTCGAGGTGGCGGAATTTGACGGCAAGAGCGTGCTCAAGGTTGACCCAGAAGCCCTGACCCTGTTGACGGCGGAAGCCTTCAAGGACGTTTCCCACCTGCTCAGGCCTGACCATTTGGCCCAGGTGGCGGCGATCCTCGACGATGCGGAAGCCTCCGACAATGACCGCTTTGTCGCTATGGATTTGTTAAAGAACGCCAACATCGCCGCCGGTGGTGTGCTGCCCATGTGCCAAGACACCGGCACGGCGATTATCATGGGCAAAAAAGGCTCGGGCGTATGGACCGGCGGCGGCGACGAGGCGGCGATTTCCGAAGGCGTGCTCAAAACCTTCACCCAAACCAACTTGCGCTACAGCCAGGTGGCGCCCATCGATCTGTTTTTGGAAACCAATACAGCCAACAACCTGCCGGCGCAGATCGATATCTACGCCGATGATGGCGACGCCTATAAGTTTCTGTTCATTGCCAAGGGCGGCGGCTCGGCCAACAAGAGCTTTTTGTTTCAGGAAACCAAGGCATTGCTGAACCCGGAAAGCCTGAGCAAATTCATGGACGAGAAACTGCGCACGTTGGGCACCGCAGCCTGCCCGCCCTATCATCTGGCCGTGGTCATCGGCGGCACTTCCGCCGAGATGAACCTGAAAACGGTGAAGCTCGCCAGTTGCCATTACCTCGACGATCTGCCGGAAAAGGGTAACGAATACGGCCAGGCCTTCCGCGACCGGGAATGGGAAGAAAAGATCCATAAACTGACGCAGAGCTTCGGCATCGGCGCCCAGTTCGGCGGCAAGTATTTTTGTCACGACGTACGCGTCATTCGCCTGCCTCGGCATGGCGCATCGTGCCCCGTCGGCATCGGCGTTTCGTGCTCGGCGGACCGGCAGGTTCTGGGCAAGATTACCGCCGACGGCGTCTTTTTGGAGCAACTGGAAACCGACCCGTCAGCGCACATGCCTGACGTCACCGACGGTCATCTTGGCGGCGATGTCGTCGAGATCGACTTGGAACGACCGATGGCGGAAATCCTGACGGAACTATCCAGGCATCTGGTGAAAACGCGGCTTAGCCTGACCGGGTCGCTGGTCGTCGCCCGCGACATTGCGCACGCCAAACTGAAAGAGCGTCTCGACGCCGGCCAGGACCTGCCGCAGTACTTCAAGGACCACGCCGTCTATTACGCCGGTCCGGCAAAAACGCCGGTCGGCATGGCGTCGGGCTCCTTCGGGCCGACGACGGCGGGGCGCATGGATTCCTACGTCGATCAATTCCAGGCTGCCGGCGGTTCCATGATCATGCTAGCCAAGGGCAACCGCTCAAAAGCCGTGAGCGAAGCCTGCAAAAAACACGGCGGCTTTTACCTGGGCTCCATCGGCGGCCCGGCGGCGCGTCTGGCCCAGGACTGCATCAAAAAGGTCGAGATCGTCGAATACGAGGAACTGGGCATGGAAGCGATCTGGAAAATCGATGTAGAAAACTTCCCCGCCTTTATTATTGTCGACGACAAAGGCAACGATTTTTACGCCGAATTTTCTGCCCCTATACATAACGGCTAACGCCCGGATAATGACACCGCCTGAAATCCTTTTAAACGGGGCAGACGACGCGCATCTGACCATTGCCCTCGCTCACGGTGCGGGCGCGATGATGGACAGCCCGTTCATGACCGCATTCGCCGAAGGGCTGGCGGAAGCCGGATACCGAACTGCGCGGTTTGAATTCCCTTATATGGTAACGCGGCGCGAAACCGGCAGCAAAAGACCGCCCGACCGTGCGCCGATCCTGCTCGATACCTGGAGGGCCGTGATCGGCAAAATCGGCCCGGAAAATCTGGTCATCGGCGGCAAGTCCATGGGCGGCCGCATCGCATCCATGGTCGCCGACGAAACGGGCGTTCGGGGATTGCTCTGCTTGGGGTATCCGTTCCACGGGCCGGGAAAGCCGATGAACCCGGACCGATTGGCGCATCTTGAACACCTCGAGACGGCTGCACTTTTTTGCCAGGGCACGCGCGATACCCTGGGCAGCGCGGACGACGTCAAAACCTATACGTTATCCCTCAACATCCGCTTTCACTGGCTCGAAGACGGCGATCACGACTTCAAACCCCGCAAGGCATCGGGTTTCACCGAACAAGGCCACTGGCAGGACGCCATTGAAGCCATTGCGGGATACCTAAAGGGGCTTTAAAACCGGGGCGGCAACCAGCAAGGAACCCGATCATGTTTCCTATCGAGCCCGCCGTCCTCGGACCCTTCGTCATCGCCGCGACGGCCATCATCATTTCGCCGGGGCCGGACACGCTTGTCATCCTGCGCCATTCCATCAACGGTGGGCGCGGCGCAGGGTTGGCGGCGGTGGGGGGCGTGCAAATAGGCCTGCTTGTTCATACCCTGTTGGCGGTCGCCGGGATATCCATCGTCATTGCCTCGTCGCCGCCACTTCTTAAGGCCGTCACCGTTTTTGGGGCCGCGTATCTGGCGTGGCTTGGCCTGCAAAGCTTCCGGGGCGGCGGCGGACTTCAGGTCGAAAACACCCACGGTGGCAGGGCTCAATCGGCCATCGGCAAGGCCCTCAAAGAGGCTGCGCTTTGTAATCTGCTGAACCCCAAAGTGATTTTGTTGTTCATGGCGCTGTATCCCGGCTTTGTCGATTTCTCCCGCCCCGACGTCGTCGTCCAACTGCTAACATTGTCGATTATTCTCATCACCATCAACGTCATCTGGCAGTCGCCCATTGCGCTGGCCGCCGACGCCATCCAGCGCTGGGTCACCAACCCCGACTTCAACCGTGCCATCAACCGCCTGTCGGGCGGCATACTGATCATCATGGCGGGGCTGATGTTGGCGGGCGGGTTTTAGGCCCGTGCCTGATCTGAAAATCCGCAAACGATCGGTTTTGATCGCCGGCCACGCCACCAGTGTTTCCCTGGAAGAAGCCTTCTGGAAAGCCTTGAAAAAAATCACTGAGGCAAAGGGATTGTCGCTGAATGCCCTGATTACGGAAATCGACGCCGCCCGCGCCGACGACACGCCGGCCAATCTGTCGAGCGCCATCCGGGTGTATGTGCTGAAGAACACCTCAAACAGCTAGCGCCGCCTGAATAAACCTTTCAACAGGTCCACGGGATCGATTCGTTGTTGTTGCTGTTGTTCCTGTGGAGGTGGTGGCGGCTCGCTTCCAGTTGACCCGCCAGAGGTGCTACTGCCTTGATGCTGTTGCTGCGCACCGCCGCCCAAAACCCCCTGCAAGATACCGCCGACGCCCTTCGGCAGTTTCTCAAGCAATCGATCAGCGCCGGGGATGGGCAGGCCGCCGCCGGTGATCTTGGAAGTATCGAGATTAATCGTCGGCGCATCGAGGCGGCCCCTGACGGTAAACGGCACCGAGGAGGTGATATTGCGTTTGCTTTTCGCCGCCAGGAACGAGGTCAGCAAGTTTTGCTCCAACTGCACCTGACCTTTGACGTCGATCAGCCAGCGGGGCAAATCAATGGCCCCCGCCGCACTGCCGTTGCCGGCGCTGGAAACCACTTTCACATCCTGGGTGCGGGCGATGCCGCCGGTGATGTCGAAGGAACCCGAAAGATCGACGAGCCCGCTGCCTTTCGAAGCACCCCCGCCCAGCACATTGCTGAACTGGCTCAGGGCCGACACCAGCCCCAAGGCGCCGGCCAGCGCCGTTCCCGTGTTGCCCTGCTTGACGTCGACGCCCTTGAGCCGCAACGACCCGCTGCCTGAAAGCCCGCGGATGATGTCGTAAATATTTTTGCCGGAACTTCGCAACTGGGTCTTTAGCCCTAAGCGCCCCGACGCCACCGACTTTCCGGTGAAGGCCCGCGTTGCCTGACCGATATTCATGTTTTCAAGGGCAATGGTGATCTCTATGCGGGGGCGGTTGGTCGCCGTCGCCGACCCGGCGGCATGAAACGCGCCGCCGAACACCTGACCCGTCAGCTTTTCGGCGATGATCTTGCCCGCTGCCAACTTCGCCACCAGATCGGCATTTCTGAGTTTGTAATCCTCCAACTGCACCAGCGGCGATTTCAAGGTGATTTCCGCATCCACGCCCGACAACCCCGACAGGTCAATGGGATCACGGGACCAGCGTTCTACCGCAGCCTTTCGCCGCGACGCTGTCCTGACCAGCAGACCGTCTTCATTGGTCAGCGACCCTGCGCCGAAGGCAGCGGGCAGGGTTTTCAATCCATCCCACAAGGAGGCCGATTTCTGCGCCGGCAGGAAGGGGTCGAGGATGATCTTCCCAGCCATTATATTGGCCTTGATGGCGGGGTGCGGACCTTGCAACCCGACGACCACATCGCCGCTCACATCAACGGTGCCGGCCTTGCCCGTAATGCCGGTAATCGTTATCCCTTTGGCGCCGCCTATAAGTCGTGCCTGCAGCGCAAGGCCACCGATTTTTCCGGACGGCCGGTAGCCGGTCCCAAGGGCCCGCGCCAAGCGCGCTAGATCGGGCGCATTGGCCGTCACAGCCAAGTTCGCCAGATCGCCCACGGGTAGCATATTCAACGACCCCTTGAGGGAAACTGTGCCGCCCGCCGCTTTCAGGTCGAGCGCCAAAGACGGGGTCAGTAAATTGCCGTCGATCGTCGCGTTAACCGACAGCGGCCCCAGGTGTTTTGCCGCCCCCTTAGCATCGATCCCGGCCAGCTTCAGCAACCGTGTCGCGTCGGGCGTATACAACCGCACATTCAATCCCTTGACGGCGGGAACGATAGCAAGGCCGTCGAGATGGCCTTTGATTTTGGCCGTAGCGCCGGCGCCGGTGGCCGTCAGATTGAGCTTCGGCGCCAGCAGGTTACCGTCAATGCGGCCCGCAATCTTGACCGGACCCAGGCCCTTGGGCGCCAGGGCCGGATCGAGCTCGGCGACGCTTAGCAACGCCCCCATGTCTCTGACTTGGGCCTTAAAGGCCAGGTTCGTGGCCTCTGGACTGCCGGTCAAATCCTTGATAGCGCCGCTGAGGTTTAACGATGCGCCGGCCACATGGGCAACCCCTAGTTTGTGGATTTCCAGCCCACCGTCATAAAGGATGCCGTCAATCGTCACGCCTTTGATCCGCGCCCCCCGGAATACCAGGGACTTGACCGCCATCTTGAGGTTGGCGTCGATCTCGCCCGCCAGCTTGAGCGCCGACAAGGGAGCTTTCGCTTTCGCGGGTTTCTCGGCGCCGCGACCGGCTTCCGGTTTGGCGGTTTTTTTGTTTTTCTTTGGCGCGGCCTTATTCTGAGGCGCAACCTGGGGCAGATAAGCGTCCAGGTCCAGGCGGTCAATGGTCAAATCTGCGCCGAAGCTGAGCCGCTTGGACAAGGCCAGGGCAATGCCGCCGGTCAGGCGCGAAGAATCGAATTGCACATCCAGCCCGGTTAATTGCAGTTGTTCCGGCACCGCTATGACGCGGGTGGCGAGGGTTAGTTTCCGGAGCCTGTCGGGCCTAACGCCATCCAGGTTTTGGCCCAGCCAACTGAGAACGGCACGCAGGTCGCCAACAGAGGATTCCACTTCGCCCTCAAACCGGGGCTTGCCGTTCTGGGCGGTGACAAACCCGAATATGGCCATGTTGGAGCCGCCCGGGAATACCGCTGACAACTGAGAAAGCGTCGCTTCACCGTTAGCCAGATCGGCGTTGGCCACCACTTCTCTGATAACGCCCCCCCGGTAGGTGACGGCGTTAGCCTTGAACGCCAGAGAGACGTTTATCCCCTTGGGCAACTGAAATCCTGCCGCCGGCCCTTGCGCAACGTTACCAGGAGCGGCGGCGGCGTTAGGTGCTTGTCCGTCGCCCGAAATTTTTGCCTTGGCCGCTTTAGGAGACGCGTCCAGGCTTTTTGCCTCTACCGACGGCAAGGCCAGCCATTTATCCAGATCGATGCGGCTTGCCGTCAGGCTTGCCTCGACCTGCACCTCTTTGCCCATTTTCACGCTGAACTCGCCCGTTGCATGGGCTTTGCCGAGACGAAGATTCAATCCCTTCAATTCTCCGCCCTTGGCGGTAGCGCTGACGCTACCGTCAAAGCTGAATTCCTGATCCAACAAGCCCGGCAACGCAGCCCCGCCGGCGGCCGGTCGCAACAACCCGGCCAGGGATTTCCCCTCACCTTTCAGCTTGCCCTTGATTTTAGGCGTATCCGTCAAGCCAACCACCGTGCCGGACAACTGCACCTGTCCGCCGGATGATTTTGCCCCGAGCTTGAGATTAAAGGGCACGGTGCGGCTATGAATAATTTCACCGACATGGACGGTATAACTGAGCGGGATGGCCCGCGCCCTGAGCGCACCCGAACTTTCAAAAGGTCCGACAAGCGACACTGCGGAAATGGTGGCGTTGATATCTTCAACCCGTTCCAAAGTTGCGTTCTTGGCGTCCCGGTAAATCAGGGTGCCGTTTTCAATGCTGAAATTATCCACCGCGATTCGCCCGGCCCCTGCACTTTTCCCGTTCTCTTGTGGGGTTTCTGGGGCGGCTTCAACATCGCTTGCAACCTGTCCTTTCGCTAAAGGCACCGATGCGGTATTTCCGCCACCGGGTTGGCCCGTCTGAAACGTCCAGTTGTTACGCCCGTCGGCAAGAACCTCAAGCTCAATCACCGGCTCTACCAGCTTGATCCGTTTGACCTCGATCCGCCCGGTCAGCAGCGGCACCAAATTGATGCGGATCTCCAGCAGTTTCAAGCCGACCATGTTGGCCGACGTGGCGCCCTTCATGTTGGCCAGGGTAACGTCGTGGGCGATCAGGGCCGGAGCCGGCAGAACGGAAATTTTGATGTCGCCCTTGATGGTAAGGTTGCGACCCGTGGCGGCCATGGCCTGGGCCTGGATTTCCGCCTTGTATTGGTTCCAGTCGATCATACCGGGACCGATCAGTACGACGGCAACAAGCAGCACCAGAACGCCACCCACAATCAAAATTATTTTTTTCAAGGTATCTTCACTCCCCAGGTATTTGGGAACTGGGTTTTGTAGTCGTCCGGTCGAATAAATATTCTAGAGGATATTAGTGTCCGTTTTATGACAGCGCAAACGAGAGAAATCCCAGGCTGCATCCATTGCGTTGCGGCGTCAGGAAAGCACCAATATGGCCCTAAAATCATTGACGTTCGTCAACGTCGGGCCGGAAATGACGAGGTCATCCAGGGCTTCAAAAAACGAATACGCATCGTTATTTTCAAGCAAGCCCGCAAGGTTCAGTCCCGCCGCTTTGGCACGGGCAACGGTTTCGGGGCCGATCACGGCGCCGGCGTTATCTTCACTGCCATCGATGCCGTCCGTATCACACGCTATGGCGTGGATATTTTCCGCTCCGTCGAGGGCAGCGGCCAGGGACACCAGAAATTCCGTATTGGGACCGCCGCGCCCGTCACCCTTGATCGTTACCGTCAACTCGCCGCCGGACAGCAACAGGCACGGTAACTCGGTGGACGCGCGCGCCAGGGCGGCCTGCTCCCTGGCCACGTCGCGGGCTTCCCCCTCAAGCGCGTCGCCCAGAATAACCGTATGCAGGCCAAGTTCTTTTGCCTTTTCCGCGGCCGCCTCCAGGCTTTCCAGGGGGCGGGCGACAAGCCGCGTTTGCGTTATCTCGAAGACAGCGTCGCCCGGCTTCGGCGTTTCCGCATCGGGGTTTTGCAAATAGGCCCAAACCCGGTCGGGCAATTCTATGGCAAATTTTTCAACGATGTCGCGGGCATTCTGCAACGTCGTTTCATCCGGCACGGTCGGCCCCGACGCGATCACGCCCGGGTCGTCACCGGGAACGTCGGATATCAACAAACTGACGACACGGGCCGGGGCCGCGGCGGCTGCCAGCCGCCCACCCTTGATCCCCGACAAATGCTTGCGCACACAGTTCATGTCGCCGATGGTCGCCCCGGAACGCAACAGCGCCGCATTCACCGCCTGCTTGTCCTCCAGCGCCAAGCCTTCGCCCGGCAATGTCAGCAACGCCGAACCACCACCGGAAATCAGACACAACAACAGATCATCAGGACCGAGTTCCTGGGCGATGGCTAGTATCCGTTCCGCTGCCCGCAAACCGGCGGCGTCGGGAACCGGGTGAGCGGCTTCGACAATTTCAATGCGATCACAGGCGACGGCAAAACCGTATCGGGTCACCACCAACCCACTAATTTCCCGCTCCGGCCAATAGTCTTCCACGGCGCGGGCCATGGCGGCGGACGCCTTGCCGGCGCCGACGACAACAATGCGGCCCCCGGTTTTTTCCTGGTCGTCCGGCACTAGTCCATCCAGATGCGGCGGCACGCACTTGGCCGGGTCGGCGGCGGCCACGGCAACACCGAACAGGTCACGCAAAACCTTTTCCGGATTATTCAGGGGGCCGGGGTTCATACGCGAACAATTTTTCCGGGGTTCATGATGTTTTGGGGATCCAGGGCCATTTTCACCGTCCGCATGACGCTGATAGCTTCGCCGTGCTCGGCGACAAGAAAATCCATCTTGCCGTAACCGATGCCGTGCTCGCCGGTACAGGTTCCATCCATGGCCAGCGCCCGCATCACCAGTCGTTCGTTGAAGGCCTTGCAGATTTCCAGATCGCCCTCGTTCTCGGGATCGATCAGCAAAACAACATGGAAATTACCGTCACCGACATGGCCCACGATCGGCGCCAAAAGCCCCGTCTCGTCAATGTCCTTGCGGGTTTCGAGAATACATTCGGCAAGGCGCGAGATCGGAACGCAAACGTCCGTCGCCATGCCCTTGCAACCCGGCTTTAACGCCGTGCTGGCGTAAAAGGCATCATGGCGGGCCTGCCACAGCTGGTTACGATCTTCCTGTTTGAGCGCCCATTGAAAATTGCTGACGCCGACATCGGCGGCCAAGGCTTCCACTGTTTCCACTTGCTCGACGATGCCGTTTTTGGAGCCATGAAATTCAAAGAATAATGTCGGCAGCACCGGGAAGTCCATCTTGGAATATTTGTTGATGGCGTCCATCTGCACGTCGTCCAGCAGTTCGATTCGGGCCACGGGAACACCGGCATGAATGGTCGAAATCACCGTCTCGATCGCTGCCTCCAGGTTCGGGAACGAGTAAACGGCCGCCGATATGGCTTCCGGAATGCCAAAAAGGCGAAGCGTGATTTCCGTAATCACGCCCAACGTCCCCTCCGAGCCGACGAACAGCCTTGTCAGGTCGTAACCCGCAGACGATTTCCGGGCCCGGCGGCTGGTCCGGATGATGCGTCCGTCGGCCATCACCACGGTCATGGCGAGGACATTTTCACGCATCGTGCCGTAGCGCACGGCATTGGTGCCCGACGCCCGCGTCGCCGTCATACCGCCGATGGACGCGTCGGCGCCGGGGTCGACGGGGAAAAACAATCCCGTATCGCGCAGCTCTTCATTCAGTCTCTTGCGGGTGACGCCGGCCTCGACGGTGACGTCCATGTCATCAGGATTGACGCTGACAATTCGATCCAGGCGCACGAGATCAATGCAAACGCCACCGTTTAACGCCGCCACGTGGCCTTCCAGCGAGGTCCCGGCGCCATAAGGAATGACCGGAACATCATGGGCCGCGCATAGCTTGACGATGTCACTCACTTCATCTGTAGTCTCCGGATAAACGACGGCATCGGGGGGATAGGCATCGTGGTAGGACTCGTCCCTGCCATGCTGTTCACGCACCGCCTGAACCAAGGA